>JAGWVO010000196.1 GCA_018970845.1 Planctomycetota bacterium | reverse complement strand
CGGCGGCAGACCAGCGGCCGTCGGCCATCGCCGTATGCGTGGCATCGGCGAGCCGAACGAGGTTCAGCATGTCCGTGTGTTCGGCCTGCAACACCGGGTCATGCGGATGGGCGAACGGTTCATCGTGGCCCCTGTGAGTATCCGCAGCGGGGGCACCGCCCAGGGCGAGCAGGAGTCCCGGAAGGAGCCACACATTTCGGCCCATGGTCGATCTCCGCGACATGCCCCGGGGACAGGGTGGTGTTGGGTGTGTTTGGGCAGGAACGATGTTAGCCGCGCGTCAGGAATCTCGCCAGCGGGTTCTGTCCATGAAGACCGCATCATGCGCGGCTCGAAGCGAAAGCCGACGATCCGGGTTGACACGCCCGCGGTGAAGTGAGCCCGGCCTCTGCCAGCCTCCCACCACCCCGACCTCCGCAAGCCCGGGTTAAAGCCCAAGCCGCTTGAACTGCCTTGCCACGGCAGCGATGTGCAAGGTTTCATCATCCGCGATGAATCGAGGAAACGGTTGAACGCCCGGGCGAAGATCAGCGGCAGCCATGTGATAGTCTGGTCGCCCGAGGTGAAAAGTCCCGTTGCGGTGCGCTATGCCTGGGCGAATCATCCCGTTTGCAACCTTGAAAACAAGGACGGCCTTCCGGCTTTCCCCTTTCGCACGGACAAGTTCCCCATGGAGAGCGGCGCCCGGGTGAAATAGCATCATGGTGGGAACGGGCCGATTGAAACGCCCAGCCTCCCCATCCACGGGAACTCGCCATGAAACTGTTCGCCAAGCCGCTGGCCGCGCTGCTTTTTGTCCATGCGTTGGTGGTTCAGGCCAAGGTTCCCATCGAGCGCGGTTCACTGGTTCCCATCGAGCTTGACGCCGCCACCTTCGACCAATGGCTCAACGGAGCGACCATTCCCGTGCCCGCGGAAAAAGCCAAGACAGGGCCGGCATCGGTGGTTTGGACTGCCAACACCGATCCCTGGATTTTCGGAGTCCGCTTTGGAGAGGGCCGCGAGCCGGGCACCCGCCACTTGCGGATCGGATTGGCCAAGCCCGCGAGGATCGGCAGCGTGCTTGTCAGGGGGGGCGGAAGCTTGAGCGTGCTCAAGGCGGATGCCGCCTATCCGGGCGACATCGCCGATGACAAGCAGTGGATCGCCGCGAGCCGACTCAAGGATGGAAAGGTGACCCAGGCCGCGGTTGATGGCGGAAGCTACGGGTTGTGGTTGTTGCCGCCGGGCACAACGACGAGGGCCCTGCGTTTCACCCACACGCCGTCACCCGGAGATCGTGAGATGTCGGGCTCGCTGGGGGGCGTGTGGCTTCATGAAAAACGCCTGTTGAACATCGCGCCCCAGGCCATCGCGCAGTCCCGGGCCCGCGATGACGCGAGCGCGAAGCTCATTGACGAGCGGCACAACGACTGGGCCACATGGGACAACGGGGAACAGGGTGCCGCGCTGAAAGTTGACGAATCGCATCCGGAGTTCATCACGCTGACTTGGCCTCGAGCGGTCACCCTCGGCGGAGTATGCCTCCTGTGGAACGGCTTCGATTCAGCCGCATTCGATGCCTTCACCGGACCCGACGATGCCAGCGTGCGCGAGGCCGCTGAGACCCAGTGGCGGAAAGTGGCCGAGGCGTCGAAGCTCGAATCCCTTTATCCTTTCCAGCTCGCGCCCCATTGGGTCTCGTTCGACAAGCCGGTAAACACCCGCTCGCTGCGTGTCCGGATCACTGGTGGAGCGAGGAGCGGGCACCCGCATCTCGCCTCCCATGTCAAGGAAGGCAGGCGCGTGTGGCTTGGCGAGTTGATGGCGGTGACACCGGTATCCGACGACACGGCACCGGCTTCGTTTGTATTGCCTCGCAAGGCCGGGGAACCGCCACCGATTCCGGTGAGGTTCAAGCTCGACCGGCCTGGACGGGTGACGCTGGTGATCGAGGACCTGGAAGGCCGCCGGGTGCGAAACCTCGTCAGCGAAACACCATTCCCAGCGGGCGAGAACACGGCGTGGTGGGATGGCAGCGACGACTTGCTGCGCGACACCGAGGCCGCGAAGCACGGCTTGTACCATATTCCCACGCGCATGGTCGCGCCCGGCTCGTACCTCGTGCGCGGATTGGCGCATGACCCGCTGAAACTCCGCTACGAGTTCAGCCTCTACAACGCCGGCAAGCCCGCGTGGACCACCGCCGACAACACGGGTTGCTGGATGACAAACCACACGGCGCCCGCCAGCATGGCCGCGTTGCCTGGCTCGCGCCGGCCGGATGGCAAGCCGCTTGTGATCATGGGTTCGTTCGTTTCCGAGGGCGGCCACGGGTTGCAGTGGATTCACGAGGATGGCACGAAAATCGGCGGCCAGGGCTGGGTTGGCGGCGTGTGGACGGGCGCGCCCACCCTCGCGGTGGACCATGGCCGAAATGCCATACCCGAGCATGCCTGCTATGTCGGTTCAATCTGGGAAGGCGAGATGCGCCTGACTGCCAAGACGCTCAAGATGGATGACAAGCCCGTCTTCAAGGCGAAGCTCGGAGAGGATACCAACAAACACGGCAAGGAAAGGAACGACGCGGCCGTTTTGCCGCTTGAGGGATTTGACGGCGGGGAGCGGGTGTTCGTGCTCTCCGCGCTCGGAGCCCATGACGGCATGCTGGTCTGCTCGATGATCCGGCAGAACGAGCTTTTGTTCGTCGACGCCCGCGAGGGAAAGATCTCCAGGCGCGTTTCCGTGAAGGATCCACGGGGCGTGGCTTTCGACGCCAAGGGCTCCATGCTGGTGCTCAGCGGCACCCGGCTGCTGCGCTTTGCATCAATGATGGACACGGCCGGTAAGGAACTAATCACCGGATTCGAGGATCCGCGCCATGTCGCCTTGGACCATCAGGGCCGCATCCATGTTTCGGACCGGGGCCGCTCGCACCAGGTCAAGGTTTTTTCACCGGAGGGCAAGCCGGAGCGCGCCATCGGCATCGCCGGTTCCCCGGGAATCGGTCGTTACGAACCGCGGCACATGAACAATCCCAACGGCATCGCCATCGACAGCCAGGGGAGGCTTTGGGTCGCCGAGGCCGATCACCACCCGAAACGCGTTTCCGTCTGGAGCCCCAATGGCGACTTGCTGCGCGCCTTCCACGGGCCCAGCGAATATGGCGGAGGAGGAGTGCTCGATTCTCGGGACGCGGGCCTCTTTTTCTACCGGGGCCTCGAGTTCAAGCTCGATTGGAAAAACGGCACCGACGAGCTCTCCCGAATTTTCTATAGGCCTGATCCACTTTTGAAGGCGCACTTCGGGCCGTTTTCGCCCGACTATCCGCTTTACCCGGGCAAGCGGCCCGGCACCCGCTACTTCACCAGTTGTTTCACCCACAATCCCGTGTCGGGTGACGACGCGGCCTTCATCTGGCGGGATGACGGCGACTCGGGGGCGAGGCTTGTCGCGGGTGCCGGCGACGCCCATCAATGGGCCATCCTCCGGGGCGACACCTTCCGCCCCAGGTGGCCCGAAGGCACCAAGCCCTCCGAGGACAATCCCCAGCCCGACAAGCGCGTTTTCTTCATCTGGTCCGACGCGAACCATGACGGCCTGCCGCAGCCTGAGGAGGTTTTGATGACAAGTCAAAACGCCAAGGGCATCACCGTCACAGGCGACCTTGCCTTTGTCGTTACGAGGTTCGGACCGGACACCGTGTTGTTCGCCCCGTCGGGCTTCACGCCAAAAGGAACTCCGACTTATGAGATGAAGCCGCTTGTCATAGGACCCGCCGGCGGATTACCACCCTCCAGCGGAGGCAACCAGACCCTCCACACGCTCGGGGCCTGGACGATCCACGCGAACGCTCCCCGGCCTTTCTCGCCGCATGGCCTCGGGGGAAGCCTCAATGGCCAACCCCGCTGGTCCTACCCAAGCCCCTGGCCGGGATTGCACGCCAGCCATGAAGCCGCCGTGCCTGACCAGCCCGGACAGGTCATAGGTCACACCCGACTTCTTGGTGATTGCATCCAAAGCAAGGTCGGCCCGGTATTCGGGATCAACGGCAACATGGGCAACATGTACCTTTTCACCGCGGACGGCCTGTTCGTGAGCACCCTGTTCCACGACATTCGACTCCGTCCGAACTGGGCCGCCCCCGTGGCTGTGCGCAACATGGATGTGACCGATGTCTCGCTGCATGACGAGAACTTCTGGCCAAGCATGACGCAAACTCCCGATGGAAAGGTCTTCGTCATCGACGGGGCCCGCACGAGCCTTGTGCGCGTCGATGGGCTCGACACGCTCCAGCGACTTCCCGACCAAACGATCAACATCACCGCCAAGGACATCGACAACGCGCGGGCATGGTTCGACCGCGTTGAGCTGGAACGCCAGAGGCTTCTTGGATCAGGCATCCTCAAGGTGGCGCGGCGAGAAAGCGGGCCCATGGTTGACGGCAACACCGACGATTGGCCCGCCGACACCGAATGGGCGCACATCGATCGCCGGGGCACCAGGGCGAACTTCAACAGCAGTTCGCGACCCTATGAGGCCAGCGCCGCCGTCATGGTCACGGGCACCCATTTGTTCGCAGCCTGGAGGACGACGGAGAAAGACCTGCTCAACAACACCGGCGAGACGGAGAACGCGCCGTTCAAGCATGGCGGTTGCCTCGACATCATGCTGGCGACGGACCCCGAAGCCAAAGCCGACCGCTCCGGCCCCGTGCCCGGCGACCAACGACTCCTTGTCACGCTGGTCAGGGGAAAGCCCCTCGCCCTGCTTTATCGGGCCAAGGTACCCGGCACCGCGTCGCCCGTACCCTTCAGCAGCCCGTCACGCACGATTCACATCGACATCGTCGAGGATGTGACAAGCCAGGTGCGTGTCGCTACCAATCGGGAAGGCCATTATGAGATCGGCTTGCCGCTGGCTGCGCTGCGCTGGCAGCCCAGATCAGGAACCGTGTATCGCGCCGACATCGGCCTGCTGCGAGGCAGGGATGGCCAGACCACGCAGCGAGTTTATTGGAGCAACAAGGCCACCGCCATCACCGCCGATGTCCCCAGCGAGGCTGAACTCGCGCCGCGGCTATGGGGCAAGTGGAAGGTGGAATGACCCGACAGGCCAAACGGGCCATGGACACCAGCCGGGAAGGACGGACCGTGATCGATGGCGGAAACCCGGGCCCAGACAACGGCAAATGGCTTGATCCGTCCCTTGTCATTTCCAGCCTTCAACTTCTTGGCCATTGGGCATCCCCTTCCGGTTGAGTTGGCGGGTTGGTTGTCGGAGGCCATCATGAAGGCATTCACCGCCTTGGGTTCGATCGCTTGAAGCCGCCTGTGTTAAAATTGGATAGCATGCCTGATGATCTTTTTTCACGAACCATAGGGAACCGCGCATGAGCCTATCACGCAGGAGCCGTCGGGAGTTCCTCAAGGCATCCACGGCGGCCGTCGCCACCACGCCGCTGGCTCCATACCTCTGTCCAGCGGCCGACGCTGTCAGGCCTGCCAAGTCGCCGAATTCCCGATTGCGCATGGGGGCGATCGGGCTTCGCTACCAAGGATCAGTGGATGTGCTCAAGGCGTTGCCTCATGCCGACCTTGTGGCTGTCTGCGATGTGGACCGGAATGTGGCCGACCAGGCCAAGGCCAGTTTCGGCAGCGAGGCGGTGATCTTTGAAGATTACAGGAAGATGCTCGACCGCAAGGACATCGATGTTGTCATCATCGCGACACCCGACCACTGGCACACGGCCATGCTGGCCGACGCCGTTCGCGCCGGCAAGGATGTCTACTGCGAGAAACCGCTCACATTGACCATAGACGAGGGCAAGTTCCTCACGAAGGTGGTGGCTGACAGCAAACGGGTTGTCCAGGTCGGCACTTGGCAGCGCAGCGATGTCAATTTCCGCCTTGCCGCCGAACTTGTGCGGGCCGGCCGACTCGGGAAGATCAAAAAGGTGACGGCTGTTGCCGGCAAGAATCCGAAAGGAGGCCCGTTCAAGACCGCCCCGATTCCGCCAAGCCTCAATTGGAACCTGTGGCAGGGCCAGGCACCGGATGTGCCTTATGTCCCGGAGCGATGCCATTACACCTTCCGCTGGTGGACCGAGTATAGCGGTGGCAAGATCACCGATTGGGGAGCCCACCATCTCGACATCGTGCAATGGGCGCTCGGCGCGCAACACTCCGGCCCGGTGGCGGTGGAAGGGAAGGCGAAATACCCGACCGATCCGAACGGTTACAATGTCGCCACTGAATGCGAGGCCAAGTTCACCTACGCCGACGGGACCGAACTGTATGTCCTCGAGACCGGGCCGATCGGCATCACATTCGAGGGTGAAAAGGGCTCCCTGTTCGTCGAACGCGGCAAGCTGGCCGGTTCGGCCGTCGATGCCCTCAAGGATGCCCCGCTACCCCGGGAAAAGTTCACCCTCTACGCCCATGATGATCCGGCGGCCACGCCGCAAACCGGCAAGCTGGGTTCGCTGGTCAGTCACATGGCGAACTTCTTCTCCTGCGTGAAGTCGCGGCAGACGGCAACCATTTCGGATGTTGCCAGCCAGCATCGCAGCGTCTCCGTGTGCCACCTGGCCAACATCGCGATGCGGCTTGGCCGGCCGCTCAAGTGGGATCCGAAAGAGGAAGCCTTTGTCGGAGACTTGGAAGCCAATGGACTCCTCCGCCGACCGCAACGCAAGGGATTTGAGATCGCCTGATCATCGCTTGGCCCAACGCGTCCTCAAGCCATCGCGAAATCAACTCCCCCCGGTGGTGGCATGTCCGTGATGCGCTCCGCCCGCGGCGCCGGCAAGCCATGCCGTTTCAGCCAGGAGGCATCACGAAGCTGTGGAAGCCGGCGAAAAACATCGAGCATCACGGCATGCCAG
>JAGWVO010000195.1 GCA_018970845.1 Planctomycetota bacterium | reverse complement strand
CATTGAGCTTCTTGTTGTCATCGCGATCATCGCGGTGCTGATCGGCCTTCTCGTTCCAGCCGTTCAGAAGGTGCGCGAGGCGGCCAACCGCATGAGTTGCACCAGCAAGATGAAGCAACTGGCGCTGGCGGCCCACAACTATGAGGGCTCGAACGGACGGTTTCCACCCGCTGGGTCCGGGTATCAGTTGTGTCAAAGCAACCAGACGGCTGACACCGCCGGTTACAACAGCAACGGTCTGGTGCTGCTGCTGCCCTATCTGGAGCAGGAACCGCTCTTCAAGCGATTCAAACTGGGAGAAGCCAGCGCGGTGATGACCTCTGGAATGAATTCCACCACGGTGGTGGTTGGCAATCCCGTCACCAATGGCAACGCCGCCTTGGCCTCCACGGAACTTCCCATCCTTTCCTGTCCATCCGACAACAATCCGGTCACCGGCAGGCTCTCGGGTTCGTACTACGGCCCGGGCGGGTCGTTCCAGGGGGCCGCCACCAGCTACGATTTCATCGCCCATGATGCCGACTATGGAACCTGCAACAACTGGCGCACCACCACGGCCAAGCGGATGTTCGGCGAAAACAGCACAACCACCCCGGCCAGCGTCATTGATGGCCTTTCAAATACGCTTATGTTCGGTGAAACCACCCGCTACCATGTGAACGGCGCCGCCTTCGCTTGGGCTTATCGGACCCATGTGATGACGGGTGTCGATCCTGGCACTTCCAATCCCGGCATCAACCTCTGGCACCTGCCCGCGGTGCATCCGACCTGGCAGAATCCGCCCTACACGCCTGTCACAGGCCGCATCCGAACCTGGTGGGCGGCGGCGGGAAGCCTCCATTCTGGCGGATGCAACTTCGCCATGGGGGATGGCTCCGTCCGGTTCTTTTCCGAGTCGGCGCCAGCGACGCTTTGGGACCAAATGTGCACGATGGCGGGCGGCGAAGTCGTCAACATGCCATGAACCATCGGCCAGGCTTGGGCGACACGATGCTGAAACTTGCCATTGCCGCCTTGGTGGCCCTACTTGCCGGTTGCTCGGCGAAAGGCCCGAAGCTAGTGCCAGTTTCCGGCAAGTTGACTCTCAACGGCGTGCCCCTGGCCCACAAGACGATCCAGTTCATTCCAGAACCGGGTACGCCGGGAAGCGGCGCGGGGGCGACCACCACCGCCACGGGAGATTACTCCCTCATCGCCACCAAGGGCGGTTCGCTGGTTGACTGCATGGGAACTTGTCCGGGCCGTTACAAGGTCGTGGTGGTTGAACCGATGTTCCCGGTGGATGCCGAACTCAAGGTTCCTGTCGAGGGGGAACAACCGGCCCCGGCGATTGGCCTGCCGGGAACGCCCACCAGAAAACGAGAGAAGCAGCCCATACCGCCCGCCTATGGGAATGCGCGTTACACGCCCCTTGCCGTGACTGTTCCTGAAAACGGAGGCGAGATAGCCTTGGAACTCAAGGCCGGCCGGTGAGGCTTGCGTTCGCCTACTGGCCGGCCGCGCGGCTCTTTTCCAGCTCAACTTCAATACCGTCGCCCAGTTCATCGGTGTTGCCGATGATCACTTCCATCTCTCGCGAAGGCTCCATGGCCTGCTTGCCGACTTCGAGCGCGATCACCTCGGTCCAGTCGCCATCGCTGGCTCCAAGCTTGGCCTCGGCCTGGACGGCCTTTCCTTCCTTGTGGAGGAAAATGACGAAGGCGTCGCCGCGCTTGGCGATGGCCCTGGCCGGCACCGCCATCACGCCCTTCCGCCTGATGTCGACATACCCGTAGACATACATCCCGGGAAGAAACCTCGCGCCCTCGTTGGGCAGGTCGATCTCGGCCCTGAGGGTTCGACTGCGGACATTGAGCGCCCAGGATGTCCGGGCCACCTTGGCATCCACCCGAAGGTTGGCCAGAGATTCGAAGCGCACGGCGCCCGGGGTGCCAACCGACACGAAGCGGGTGTCGGTCTCGGGGACATCGACGAACACCCTTACCTTGTCCAGCCTGTCGACCACATAAATGGGAGCGGCCCGGGTGGAGGATTGGGCTGGCGAATTGGTGGGCGCGGATTGGTCGCCCGAGGAGGCGGCGACATAGTCTCCGGTGTTGGCGTTGCGGATGGTGATGATGCCGTCGAACGGCGCCGTGAGCTTGAGGTAGCCCACCAAGGCTGCGAGCCTTCTTTCCTCGGCCTTAGACACGACCACGCGGGTTTCCGCCGCCTGGATGTCCACCTTGGCCTTGGCCAGGTCGGCGTCGCTGGCGAGCCGCTGGGCCTCGGCGACGGCGACGGCGGAAACGGCGGCGTCTCGCGCCGATTCGTTCGACTTGAGTTGCCGCGTCGATTCCCCCAGCACCTGCTTGTCGACGACATTCTGCTGCACGAGGCCCGTCAGGCGCTTCACCTCCGACTGCCAGCGTTCCACCTCGGCGGTGAAGCGCCCGACATCGGCCTTGGCCTGGGACACCTTGGCAATCGCGGCCTTGAGGGTTCCGTCGGCGCTTTCGGCGACCTTCTTGGCCTGTTCCACGAGCACGGTGTCGAGGTCCACGCGGGCCTGCTTCACCCGGTGTTCCTCGACGAGTTCGGGAACGAAGATGGTCGCGAGCACCTGGTCCTTCCTCACGATGTCTCCGATGTCGACATTCCATTTCTCGATGTAGCCGCTCACCTTGGCGTAAAGCGCGGCGCGCTCGTAGGCCTCGACGAATCCCGGTTGGCCGACAACCCGGCTGATGTCGCGTTTTTCCGGGTTCACCAGCGTCACGGCGGGTTTGCTCGGTGATGGGGTCGCGGGCGCGGAGGGCGTCGAGCATCCGCAGGCGAGCGCTGAAATCGCCACGATCGCCATGGCTCGGTTGGTCATGGGTGGGTCTCCGCGGTAGGGTGGGCCGCTGTCTCGCCGTGGGCATGGTTGCCGTCGAATGCCGGGCTTTCCGGATCGTCGGGGTCGATGGAAACGGTCGCCGGCTTGCCCGGGCCGATCAACAGCCGGAAGAGCGCCGGCAGCACGAGCAGGGTGCAAAGGGTGGAGCAGACCAGGCCGCCAATCACGGCGCGGCCGAGGGGCGCCTGCATTTGCGACCCCTCCTCCAAGGCCAGGGCCATGGGAAGCATGCCGGTGGTCATCGCGCAGGCGGTCATGATGATCGGACGAAGCCTGCCCGCCGCGCCAACCACCGCCGCCTGGCTGGTGGGCATTCCCTCGCGCCAGCGGTCGTTCATGAAGGTGATCATCATCACCGAGTTGGAAACCGAAACGCCGATGCACATGATCGATCCCATGAACGACTCGATGTTGAGAGTGGTTCGGGTGAGGACCAGCGCCGCGGCCACGCCCGTCACCACGCCTGGCACCGCGCCGATGGAAACAAGCGCCAGCCTGGGCGACTGGAAGTAGGCTGTCAGCAGGACCAAAATCACAGCCACGGCGATCGCCAGGCCGATCCCCAGTGCCTGGAACATTTCGAGCATGGTTCCCGTCTGGCCCCGGCCGACGATGTTGACGCCCTTGGGAGGCCGGCCGGCCCGGGCGATCGCCTTGTCCACCAGCCTCGAGGCCGTTCCGAGGTCGGTTCCCTCGATGTTGGCCGTGACGCTGATGAACCTCTGGGAGGAGAACCGGTCGATCTGGCCGGGGGTGACACCGCCGCGAACATCCGCCACATCTCGCAGCATGAGGTTGGTGAAGTTGTTCACCTGGCTCAGTGGAATGGTCTCGACCTCGCGGGCGGATGTCATCCGCTGGGTCGGAACGAGCACCTCCACCTGGTAATCGAAACCCGTCGCGGTGTCCTGCCAGAAATTGAGGGCCACATAGCGGCTCGAGTTCGTCGCCACGAGCACCGAGTCGCTGATGTCCTGCGCGCTCATCCCGCTGAGGCCCGCTTTTTCCCTGTCGATGTCGACATCCACGGTCGGGTAGTCAAGCGACTGGCGGAACTGGACATCCCTCAGGCAGTCGATGCCGGCCATCTCGCGCTGGATTTTTTCGGCGTGGGCCCGCACCTCGGGAAGGCGAGGCCCGTAGACG
This sequence comes from Planctomycetota bacterium, assembly GCA_018970845.1. Taxonomy (GTDB): domain Bacteria; phylum Planctomycetota; class Planctomycetia; order Gemmatales; family Gemmataceae; genus REEB421. Next base: position 2,881 of record JAGWVO010000195.1, on the reverse strand, counting down.
ACGATTTCAAGCGGCGTCGGCGATCCGAAGCTCATCACATTCGAGACCATGTCGCCGGGCTCGAAGCCGAAGGAGATGTTCCTCGCCCGCGCCTGGGCCGTGGGCCGGTCCACGCCGACGCGCTCGAACTCGCCGGCCAGCCAGGGGGCTATCTCCTCGGGGAGGACCTTCCTGAGCCTCTCGCGCAGCGAATCGAGTGCCACTCCGGATCCCTCGCGGAGCGCCACGCGGAGCATTCCGTCGTCGGGCCCGCGCATGAGGAGGATGATGTTGTTGAGCCCGAAGTTCGGCGCGATCTGGCCGGCGAAGCCGATGCTGATGTCGATGGCGTCCTTGCCGCACTCCCTCTCGATGATGCCGAGCACCCTCTGGCCCATCATTCGCGTGATTTCAAAATTGGTGCCCGGGGGCGGCCTGAACCGCAGCACGAACTGGCCCGAGTCGATGCGCGGGAAAAGCTCGGTCCCAAGCCGGCTTGCCAGGAGCGTCAGGGCCACCGCCACCCCGCCCAGGTAGGCCGGCACCACGATCCATCTCAGGGCCACGATCCAGCCCGCGAACCGCTCGTAGGCCGCCACCACCACCCGTTCGAAGAACGGTTCCCGGGCCGGGGCGTGCCCGGCGTGGTGGGGCTTGAGAAGCCACACGGCCATCACGGGGACGAATGTGCTCGACAGCAGGTAGGAGGAGATCATCGCGAAGCCGACTCCCAGGGCCAGCGGCATGAACAGCGACCTGAGGGGGTCGTCCATGATGAATGCCGGAATGAACACCGACAGGATGCAGGCCAGGGCCAGCAGGCGGGCCACCGCCGTGATCTCGTTGCCATGGCGGACCGCCCGGGGAAGGCTCATCGTTCCCTTGGACAGTTGGGCGTGGATGTTCTCCACCTCCACGGTCGCCTCGTCGACCAGGATGCCGATGGCCAGCGCCAGGCCGCCCAGCGACATGATGTTGATGCTGTTGCCGGTCGCGTAGAGGCCGAACAGCGAGCCCATGAGCGCCAGCGGGATGTTGCAAACCACCACCACGACGCTGCGCCAGTCGCCCAGGAAGAGCATGATCATCAGGCCCGTGAGTCCGGCGCCGATGAGGCCCTCGGTGCCCACGCTCTTGATCGCCGTCACCACCGTGGGCGACTCGTCGAACTCGAAGTCGATCTCGACATCCTCGGGAAGCACGGAGCGGAACGCGGGCATGGAGGCGTGGATTTCCGCGACCACGGTCAAGGTCGAGGCCGTGTCCTTCTTGATCACGGGCAGGAAGACCGACTTCTTGCCGTTCACCAGCGCGTGGCCGTAGTTGACATCGGTGCTGTCGGCGATGGTCGCGACATCGCGCACATACACGTTCTCGCCGAGCCTCAGAGGTATTGATCCGATCTCGGCGATCTTGCCGACCATGGCGTTGGTCGGCACGAGAGGCATCCGTTCCTGCAGGTAGATGTTGCCCGCGGGAATCACGACATTTCCCTTCTGGATTGCCTTGACGACATCCTGCGGGGAAAGGTTGTAATTGCGCAGCTTGTCGGGGTTCACCTGCACGAGGATCGACCGGGCGTTGGGACCGAAGGGCGGGGTTCCGATCGTCCCCGGGACATTCTTTTGCAGCAGGGGCCTCACATAGTTCTGGGCGAGGTCGGCCACCAGGCCCAGCGGGGTCGTCTTGCTCTTCAGCACCAGGTAGCCCACCGGAACGCTGCCGGCGTCCATCCGGATGATGAGCGGGGGAAGGGTGCCCGGCGGCATGAACGACATGGCCCGTCCGGCGCACGCCGACACCTGGCTCATGGCCAACCCCATGTCGGTTCCCGGGAAAAACGACAGCTTGATCAGGGCCACCTGCTGGATCGAGGTCGAGTCGACGGCCGAGACTCCGTCGACATACTGGAAGTTCAGCTCGAACTGGTTGACCACCAGTCCCTCGACCTGCTGCGGGCTCATGCCGCCATAGTTGAGGAACACATAGATCCGGGGTGAATTCAGGGGCGGGAAGATGTCGACGCGCATCTTGGCCAGCGCCAGCGACCCGCCGCCGATGAGCGCCACCACCAGCATCATCATGGTGATGGGGTGGCGCATCGCGAAGACAATCGGATTCATTCGCCTGCCTGCCGGATTTCCTGTAAGAGCTTATGGATGCTTTTATACCATCAATGCAGGATCAGCGCTTGCCCGGAGGCTGGCAGAAAGCGTTGGCGCACGGGATCGCGGTGACGGGGGGCAGGTCGAACGGCCTGGTGGTGTCAACCTCCTCAGGCGTGTCGATCAGGTTGCGGCAGGCGAGAACCTCCGCCGGATATCCCATGGCCCGGAAGAGGCGGAACTGGGAACGGTTGTAGTCCTGGACGGCAAGGAAATAGGCCCGGTAGGCGTTGTCCAATTGCTGCAACGACGCCACGACCTCCTGGGGCCGGTTCACGAGAACCAGCAGGTCGCCAAACCGTGTGGTCTGCTCCATGCCCTTGAGGTTCCCCTCATAGTTGATGAGCGCCTCGCGAAGGCCGGTGTCGGCAAGCGCCACCCTGTTCTTGGCCGAGCGTAGCTGGGCATGGGCCTGAGCGACCTCGGCGGCCACCTTGTCCTGGGTGTTGAACAACTCGATGTTGGCCTGGAGCCTTTGCCCTTCCCTTTCGCGGATGAGGGCCCGGTTGCCGGCACCCATGTTCTTGAGTTCCCACAGCGCCACGGCGTTGAGATCAAAGCGCGAACCGTACTGGATGTCGCCCAGCGTTCCGCCGGCCGCCATGCCTCCAATGAGGGGGGCGGAGTTTCCGTTCGCGCCGCTGTTGCCCTGGAACACCAGGCTGGGAATCAACGGGCGCATCCGCTCCTGCCTGAGCTTGGCGATGGTCGCCTGGACAATGGCCTGCGATGCCGCC
>JAGWVO010000194.1 GCA_018970845.1 Planctomycetota bacterium | reverse complement strand
GACAGGACTCCCTCGGCGCGCGCCTCAACGCGCTGTTGGCTCCAACCCCGCCTGATCATTGCAAATCACGACATCAACGGTTCGTATTCCCCATCCACCATTTGAGCCACTTGGCCACGGTGGGAGTAAGGGCTGACCTGGCCGCGGTGTCGCCGGCGCGGGAGAGCGCCTGGTTGCGCGACGGATACGGCGTGATCCAGCCCGAGAGCCTCCGAAGCGGCCAGCGTTCCCGCATGGCCAGGGCCACGGTTCCGATCAGTTCACCGGCGCCCCTGCCGCAGATGGATGCGCCCGTCAGCAGACCTTTTTCGTCGGTCCATACCTTGAGCCAACCGGGGCCGGACTCTTCCAACGCGTGGCGGTCGTTCGCCTGAAGGTCGATCCGGTGAAGAACCGGACCCGGTTCTCCCACACCCGCCACCTCCGGATCGGTCCAGGTGCACCAAGGCACCAGGTTGGGTTGCCAGGTGGAGCCCAGCAACAATCCGAACGGCCATGGCTTGGCGACAAGCGCGTTGCGCACCGCCAGGCGCGCCATGGCATCCGCGGCATGCGTGAAGCGGGGCGCCCCGGCGACGACATCACCCACGGCAAAAACGGATTCGTTCGTGGTGCGAAGAAAACCATCCACGCGAATGCCATCGCACCCGGGAACGGAAGGGCCGTCCGCCATCGTGGCGATTCCAGCGGCCTTGAGGTCAAGCCCGTCGAGGTTGGCCCGCCTGCCCACGGCCAATAGCAGCGTGTCGGCAAGAATCGGCCCGAAATCGGTGGCGGCGATCACCATGCCGCCGGCATCCCGCGCGATCGACCTCACCGCGATCCCAAGCCGCACGGTCACCCCGCAAGCCGCGAGCGCCCCGGCCATGGCCTCGCCGGCCTCGGCGTCATCCCTTGGCAGCAACCGCTCGCCATGGTGCGCCAGTGTGACGGGGCATCCCAGCCGGCCCAGCGCCTGCGACAATTCACATCCCACCGGTCCGCCACCCAAGACCAGCACGCGGCCGGGATTCTCCGGGAGTTGCCAAATGGTGTCGGTCGTCAGGTAAGGAACGGAATCGAGGCCAGGAATGGCTGGAATGAAAGGACTGGATCCGGTGGCGATGATCGCCTTGCGGAACCTCACTTCATGGGTGCCCACCATCGCCGAGCCGGGACCTGTGAATCGCGCCCGGCCACCCAGCAGTTCGATGCCCATCGATTGGAATTTGCCGGCACTGTCGGCCTCGGACATCGCGGCGCGGCGCTCGCGAACCTTCGAGAAAGCCTCCACCACGCCCAAGGCGGATCCATGCCGGCGGGCCAGATGCAGCAACGCCTTGGAAGGAACGCATCCCGAATGGAGGCAATCGCCTCCCAGCAAGCCCTCCTCGGCCAGCGCCACCCGGGCCCCCAAGCCGGCCGCTCCCACGGCCGCCACCAATCCCGCCGGGCCGCCCCCCACCACCAGCAGGTGGCATGATGATTGCCCCGCCCGCGCCGGCGGCGGAGAAGTCAGGCCGCGCCTTCGTGATTCCGCGTCTAGAGTCACGGTGTCAATGGCTCCGTATTGAAGCCGGGGCACCTCGCCTCTAGGTTGCCGCCTGAATGCAACTGGAAGCCCACCTGGCCGAATCGGCCCCATATCTCATCGGCAAGGTCGACACAGGGTTGGCCATCAGTCGATGTGTAGGCCCCGGATCCCCGGGCCTCGATTGCAAAGGCGTTCCACCCGCCTGGCTTCCCATGGGCCTCACCCGACTTGGGCCATGACAGTCCCCTGCCCCGCTCCTCGTGAAGCTTGCCCCACCAACCCGTGCCAATGTCCGCTAGCAGGCCGGCCATTTCACCGCCGGGAAGGAGTGCGCATCGGAACTGCACACCGCTGTTTTCCCCATCGGGCGAAAGCTTCACCTCGAAGGCCAGGTGAAAATCGTCGAGCCTGAGTTCGGAGTCGAGGAATGTGTTGCACTTGAGTCCCTTGGTGGCGCCGATGATCTCGCCAGCGGGCCGGGTCGCGTGCAGCGGGAAGTGGTCGAAATTGATGTGGCCCCAATGCCCCTTGTGCTTGTCGACAACCCGCACGCGCGCAACCTTGCCGACATGATCCATCAAGTCCACCACCGCGCGGGCCATCGCCTCGTTTTCAACACCGGAAACCCGGTGGATCACCATGCCGGAATCCTGCCCGAGGATTTCCACGCGGGCTTCGGGATGGGGTCCGCCGCCCAAGAGGAAGCTGGCATAGGTGTGCGTGATGGCAAACGGGGCGCTGGTGAGTGTGCCGACGGGTTGGTCCTTGAGCTTTTCGTACCCTCCTAACCAAAATCGGCCCTGATGCCGGCCGCGGATGTCGGGCCAGGGCTTGGCGACCGTGTCACCTTCAATCGGCTGCGCCTCGAAAACCTTGCCTTCAACCGTCCAATCACGCAGGTCATTCGTTTCAAAGTCGAGGTTCAGGAAATGTCCGTCCAACCCTTTGGGACGGATTCCATCCGGCTGCCCCGAAACAACCAGCGTGATTGCAAAGAGGCCAAAGGACATGTTCATTCCAGTCTTCCAAAAAGCAGGCGATGAGACCAGTTTGGGGTGCGGGTCACCGCGGGGCAAGCGGAAGGCTACCCAAGGAATGCCTGGATCAAGGTCTTGAAGATGGAGAGGGGAACATCACGCCAAACAAGACCGGCAATGACCAACAATCCCAGCGCCATGGCGCCGATCGATTGAAACCCCTCGTGCGCCAAGGCCCATTTGGTCTTTTTCGCCAATGCGGGGTTTTTCCTTCGCTTGAATTGATCGGAAGCCCACGCGGAAAACACGCCCAACCAGAACACGGCCATGGCCAAAGCCAAGCCATAAGGAACACCGAACACGGCAAGCGCCACTCCAGCACCGAAGCCCATGACTCCCATCGCAAACAGGAATTGCCCAAACCATCCGGAACTTTTCGGGGCGAGGGTGACCGCGGCCGGCGCCATAACCGGCGCTGAATCAGTTCGAGAGACCGGCCGAGCCGGAATCCGGAAGCTGGCCCGACAAATAGGACACTCAAGTTCCATTTCTGGTTCCACCACGCCAGCAAGAGGGTGAAAGCAAACCGGGCAAGGAAAAGGAAGACGCGCCCGCCATGGATTCCACCAGCCTGGCCTTTTGTCATCGAACAAGTCGGCACTCCTGGAACCATGGGTAAATTTCAATTTCGGCAACAACGGATTGCGCGAATATGTCTCCGGTGGAGTGAAAAGCGGCCGAGCCAAGGGGGGCACCAGCGCCCTTCAATGGGAAAGGGCAACGGCGTTTTATCCAAACCTCCACCCTGTCACCGCCACGAACAATGCCGTTCCCAAGGCCGCCGCCACCGTCGCGATCACGGTGATGCCGATCGCCCTGATGCCCTCATACCCGATTTGCGACCAGGTCAGCTTGGGCAGCAGCGGATTCTTGCGTCGCCTGAATCCGTTCCTGATTCTGGCCACGATCGTGCCGGTGACAAAAATCCCAATGAAGATGAACAAGGCAAAACCGCACGAAACGATGGTGCCCACGACCAGGGAGATCAGTCCGAGGACAAACGGCACCTTGCCCAAAAAGCCTTCGGAAACCGGATTGGCCTGCACACCCGGGATGGGCGGCGCCTTGGGAATGTTGATTATGGGAGCGGGAGGCGCGGGCACCACGAAGGTCGTGCGGCACTCGGGGCATTCCAGTTCGAGTTCGGGTTCCACCATGGCCAGGAGAGGACGCAGGCAGGCCGGGCAGGGAAACGCCATCCTCACGCGCCGGCGGGCCCGCCAAGGCCATGAGCCAAGCCAGCCTCGCGTTGTTGCGATACCCGACATGGAGGCGAATCCTCCAGCGACCCCGGCAAGGCAATAGCCGCGGAATGTTAGCCTTGGCCGGCGTTTTCAGCGGCCTCGCGCGCCTGCCGCGCCTTGCGAGCCTGGATGAATGAATTCACGCAAAGGCCCACGAAAACGGCGCTGATGACAACGGTCAGTTCCCCGGCGATGGCCGAGCGCTTGAGCGGGTCGAATCCGCCGCCGCCGGCAATTTGCCGAATGAGGGGCATGAATCCGCCCACAACGCCAAAGAGGCCGACCATCGCCGCCAAATGCATGACATGCTTGCGCAGTTTTTCATTGAAGGCCAACGCGCCGCACACCACAAGGATGGCGCCGAGGGCCGCTGGAATCAGCGCCGTGACCGGAGCCTTCTCGAGTTCGGATGTGGCGTATCCCGTCACGCCCACGGCGACCAGCAGCAATCCGGAAACAATTGTCGGCCATGCCATCATTGGAACTACCCCTGTTGGAATTGTCGTCGGGCGCCACCACCTTATCGAATGACCTTCAGGATAGCTTCCCGGAAGCCTTCCGGGGCGAATTCCTCGGGCCAATTCAACGGAACAGTGCAATATTCAGTCGGTTCCCACCCGATGACTGGCGACGGGAACCACCTGTAACTGCCTGCCACGAAGGTTCATCGAATGAAATCCGATTGGCCCGGTTAATCCTAAGACCGAATCATGTAACGATCCGGACATAGGGCCGTTATAAGCTTGGATCTCAGCCCGATCGGCCCAACTTATGGGAAGTTTCGTTGAATCCCCTGGATCCGTGGGTGCGGGAAACCCTCCCGCGCGCGCTGGCCTACGCCCGAAGCCTGCTGCGCGACCCTGTCGCGGCGGAGGATGTCGTGCACGATTGCTACTGCCGACTGATCGAACGGAAGGACCGATATGACTTGCCACGGGACGGACTGAAAATCCTCATGCGATCGGTGACAAACGCGTGCATCGACCGAAAGTCACGAGAAAGGATGTTGCTGAGCATCGACTTGAGCGGCGAAGGAGTCGCGGTCGATCCGGCGGACCTGGCGACACCCGACCCGCACCAGGAAATGGTCGGGCGGGAACTTGGCGAAAGAATCGAAAAATCGATGGCCGGCCTGCCCATGGGACAACGGGCCGCGATTCATCTTGTCAGCCTCGGATACACGCTGCCGGAAGTCGCCGAGATGATCGGCGTCACGCGGGTCAACGCCGGAGTCTTGGTTCATCGCGCCCGCGCGACCCTCAAGAAAGATCTTGGCCCCTACCTGCCCGGAGTCAACCATGAATCCCCTTGAGGAATTCCAACCGGATCCGATGCTGCGGGTGATCGGCAACCACATCAGGCGCCTCGAGTCGGATACGCGACACGACCAACTTCGCGGGCGCATATTGGCGCACGCGGCCGGCCTACGATTCCCCGGGTGGTGGAAGCCGGGTGAAACGGTCGCCAGGCTGGGCCTTGGGTTGGGAATGGCGGGAATCGCCGCCACCATCCTGGCTGCGTTCCTGCTGGCTCCGTCAGCGGAGGCGCGCGTGGAATCGGTGGTGCGCAAGGCTGCGGAACACCTGCGCCTGCCGATGGAACGCTGTTATCTCGCCGAAGTCAGGCAGGAAAATGATGGAGCCGCTGAGGAGTCGCTGCCGAACAGGACCATGAAGGTCGTGGCGGCTGACAACGAGTTCCGCGTCGAGGCGAATCGCGGAAACTTCCATTGGTCATGGGGCAGGGAGACGGATGGAACCCTATGGCTGACCCTGGGCCCCCATCGCGGCCTGCGGATCAGCAAGGAGGAGCAAGGCCCGGGAGTCATGTGGATGGCCGAACTCTTCAGCCTGAGTCCGAAAAAGCTGATCAACCAGATCTTGGCCCACTGCCGCCTGCGGGAGGATCCGCGACCCGGCTCAAGCTTCCCGCTTGTCATTCACGCCGAACCCCGCCCGGGATACCGGCAGACCTGGTTGATTTCGGCGGATGTCGAGCTGGATCCTGAAACGAAGGCCGTCCGCAAGCTGACACTGCGCAGGACCAGCAAGGGAGGAGACGGGATCGTGGTTGTCACCTTCACGCTCATCGAGTCCAGGCTGGTCGACCACGCGAAATTCCGCCTCGAGGGAAACCTTTCGGAGCCTTTCCAGATATTCGACAAGGACCACCACCCCGACAGAAGGCGCGAAATGCTGACCCGGCGGATCGGCCCGCAAGCCGAGCATTGGCTCAAGTCAAGCAAGGCGAAATATTCCCAAGGGGATTGACCCATGCCCTTCCTTCAACTTGCCACCAAAAAATGCCGCGCATTTTTCAGCCGAGGCGCGCGGGATCGCTCTTGGTTATCAACCGTCCCTGGAAGCGAATATCCGCGCCGGGAGAAAACCGCGGGAGAAATCATCAGGATTCCTGGCAGCGTCATGAGGCCGCCCTGCTTGGCGGCGATGTTCGCGGCGATATCGCTGCCTGTGATCGCGCAGGAAACGGAAAGGCGGGTCTGGAAAGTCGATGATGTTGAACGCCACGGACTTGTGTTCATCCCGGCGGGGGCCAAGGCTTCGCCCACGCCGGTGGTTTTCGTGTTCCACGGCCACGGCGGCTCAAGCCAAAACGCCCTCAACAGCTTCGCCATGAACAAGGCATGGCCCGAGGCGATCTCCGTCCACCCGCAAGGGCTGAACACGCCCGGGAAGCTGACAGATCCCCAAGGTAAAAAGGCCGGATGGCAGGTTGGCGCCGGAGACCAGGGAAACCGGGACCTCAAGCTGTTCGACACCATGCTCGAATCGCTCAAAAAGGATTACAAGATCGACGAAAAGCGGATCTACTCGACGGGGCATTCCAATGGCGGCGGATTTACCTACCTGCTCTGGGCGGAACGAGGAGATCTGTTCGCCGCGATGGGGCCATCGGCGGCGGCTGGGTGGCGCGCCAGCGACAAGCTGAGGCCCAAGCCGCTGTTCCACATCGCCAGCAAAAATGATCAGCTTGTTAAATACGAGTGGCAAAAGTCGATGATTGACATGGTAATCAAGCTGAATTCAACGGGAGATCCCATTGCCATGAACGATGACAAACATTGCACGCTCCACCCCTCCAAGGACGGCCATGATGTCGTCGTGTACCTGGACG
>JAGWVO010000193.1 GCA_018970845.1 Planctomycetota bacterium | reverse complement strand
CCTCCTTGCAAGGTTCCCGTCAACAAGGGCGGGCGCGGGCATTTGCAGGCGATGGCATCGATGCGGGCGGCGAGGACTATTACCGCCCCAGCGTGGCGGTCTGGGCGTGCAGCACATTCGCGCGGACATCGCCGCGGTATTCCGTGGTGCCCGTGAGCGTGACAGGCTGGTTCAGGAACGGATCAAGGTTCAAGGGCGGCACCGGAACCACATAGCCGGCGATCCGGTTGTCCCGCTCCAGGATGTAGGCTCGGCGATTGTCGACGGTGCGCCCCGATTTGCGCAGCACCCCGCCGCTGTAGCCGCTCGTCGACATCAACTGGCCGGGCACCAGGGTTCCCGAAGGCATCACCGGCGGGGCCAATTGCACCCCGACACCCTGCTGCGGCGCGGGCAGCACGCTCAGGCAAGGGCGCTCGGGCGGCGGCACGCGCATGCCCGGGTTCCTCAGCCCCTCGCGCAGCGCCATGGCCCGGTTCGCGGCTTGCGTCGCCATGTTCGGCTGGCTTTCGCCGAAATCCTGCGCGATGAGCGAATAGAGGCGAATCGCCTCCGTCCAGTTCCCCGAAAGCTCCGTGGAGACCGCCTCGTTCCAGCGGCCCAAGGGGTTCATGTTCGCGCCCGTGACCGCCGCGGCGGCGGCGCCATCGATGGGCGACCCGCCGATCGCCTCGCGACGCAGGTAGCGCCTTTCGGTTTCCGGAGGCTCGATCGGCAACCACTTCTGCTCGTCGTTGCCCACCACGGCGCCCACCGCCCGCACCTGGGTGCCGCGCTGCAGCGACGCGCTTTCCACCGATGGCTTCACACCCGAATCCGAGGAACTCCCCACCAACACGCTCACCCGCGTTCCCTGGGGCGCCACCACCACCCAGTTGGGCAGCGTCGGCGTCACCTGCTGCAGGTGCCTGGCGTTCACCCAGCTGAACGACCCCGCCGGCGGACGCACCCCCAGCCAGCCGTCGGTCCGCTCCTCCACCACCGTGACGGTCTCGCCACGGCGCAGCCTGTTGGTCGCATACAACTTGGCGTCGGCGGAGGGCCCGGCGCGGAGTTCCGCCTCGGCGACCGCGATGGTGGCCGTGTAGCGAACCGCGTTCTGGGCGGGGCATGTGCCCGCCATCAGGCAGGCGACCAGCATGGCTGTCATGCGATGCTCCCCGATTCCGCTAATATCACCGTTCATTCATCGGCATCCAACCGTCGCCGGGTAACCGGGAAACGGGTTCGGACGCAAGCCGGAAGGAAACGGAAAGGGTCGCATGCAAGCGAAAGAACTGGCCAGGCTGATCGATCACGCCCTGCTCAAGCCGCTGCAAACCGAGTCGGAACTGGTGTCGGGCTGCGCGCAAGCGGCAAAATGGGGTGTTTTTTCCGTGTGCGTGCGCCCGTGCGAGGTGGCCCGCGCCACCCGGGAACTCGCCGGAACAGGGGTTTCGGTGGGAACGGTGATCGGTTTTCCCCAGGGCGGGCATCATCCGGTTATCAAGCGGACGGAAGCGGTTCAAGCGTTGGCTGACGGCGCTGTTGAATTAGACATGGTAGCCAATTTGGGAAAAATAAGGGAAAGATCATGGAATTACCTTCTGGATGAAGTCGGTCCCATCCTTGAACTCACCCGGGGGCAGGGCCGGTTGCTCAAGGTGATCCTGGAAACCGCCATGCTTTCCGACGAGGAAAAGGTCGGGGCATGCGAGGCGCTGGGGCGCCTGGGCGTGGATTTTGTGAAAACATCCACCGGATACGGGGACGGGGGGGCCACGGTCGCCGATGTCGCGCTGCTGAGGCGGGCGAGTCCGCCGAAGGTCGGTGTGAAGGCTTCGGGCGGGATCCGGACGCTGGAACAGGCCATGGCCATGATCGAGGCGGGCGCCACACGCCTTGGAACCGCTTCAACCGGAACCTTGCTCGCTTCCGCTGGAGCCGGAACATCCTGATCTGTCTGGCGAACCGTTGATCGGTCAGTAGCATGAAATGGATTCAGGCCGCGGTTGTGGCGACCGGGTGGTCCCCATCATTTTGTGCGCCCTTGAAACACCTTCAGCCGGGTTCATGCAGCCATCGTTCGCCCAAGCCCTGAACCAGTTGGCCCGCCCGCTGTGCGTGCTGCCGGGAGGCCATGCCTGGCGGTTTGATGACGAGGCCGGTCCGGAGGGCCGCGGTTCGTTCCTGAGCGTTCCGGCCATCCTGCCCGGGGACCTCGGCCATGCCGGATTCCGCCGCGATCACGGCCTGAAAATGGCCTATGCGGCCGGGTCGATGGCTCACGGGATCGCCTCGGAATCGCTGGTGGAGGCGGCCGCCCGCGCCGGTTGCCTCGGCTTTTACGGCGCCGCCGGGCAGTCTCCCGAGGCGGTCGACCGTGCGCTGTCGCGACTGAAGGGCACGCTCGGGCAAGGCTCATGGGGATGCAACCTGCTGCACGCCCCCGCCGACCCCGCCACCGAAATGGCGCATGCCGACACGATCCTCAGGCACGGCGTGGCGCGGGTCGAGGCCTCGGCGTACCTCGATGTGACCTTGCCGCTGGTGAAATACCGCCTCGCGGGCCTCAGGGCCGACGGGCAGGGGCGGCCGGTCGCCGCCTGCCAGGTGATCGCGAAGGTTTCCCGCGTGGAGGTGGCCCGGAAGTTCCTGAGCCCGGCGCCGGCCCGGCTGGTGGGCGAACTTCAGAAAAGCGGATTCATCAACGAGGGGCAGGCGCAGTTGGCCGCCCGGTTGCCGCTTGCCGACGACATCACCGCCGAGGCCGATTCCGGCGGCCACACCGACAACCGCCCGGCGCTGACCCTGTTCCCCAGCATCGTGGCGCTCCGCGACCGCATGGTGGCGGAACACCGTTACGAGAAGTCGCCCCGGGTGGGGCTCGCCGGCGGCATCGCCACGCCGCAGGCGGTGGCCGCGGCGTTCGCCATGGGCGCCGCCTATGTGATGGCCGGCACCATCCACCAGGCCTGCGTGGAATCGGGCACATCCGACGCGGTGCGCGCCATGCTGGCTCAGGCCGAGCAGGCCGACTGCGCGATGGCCCCGGCGGCGGACATGTTCGAGATGGGCGTCAAGGTGCAGGTGCTCAAGCGCGGCACGCTGTTCGCCATGAGGGCCCAGAAACTCTACGATTGGTATCGGCAATACGATGAAATCGGCTCCATGCCGGCGCCGGAAAGGCAGCAGCTCGAGGGGCAGATATTGGGCAAGCCTTTCGACTCGGTGTGGGCCGACTGCGAGGCGTTCTTCTCGAGGCGCGACCCGGCGCAACTGGCGCGCGCCGCCGCCGACGCCCGCCACAGGATGGCGCTGGTGTTCCGGTGGTACCTGTCGCAGGCCTCGCGCTGGGCGACGGCCGGCCTGGAATCGCGCCGGACCGACTTCCAGGTGTGGTGCGGGCCGGGCATGGGCGCGTTCAACGAGTGGACGCGAGGCAGCTTCCTGGCCGAGCCCTCGCGGCGGACGATCCAAGCCGTCTCCCTGAACCTGATGTACGGCGCCGCCGTGATCAAGCGGGCGGAAATCGCGTCGCTTTGCGGCGCCGGGCCCGAGCTGTCGCCGCGCGTGGAGCCGCTCGAGCCCCGCGAGATCGAAAGGCGCTGTTCCCCACCCCTGGGCGCGAGGGCCACGGCGTGAGCCAGCGCGACCCGTTCACGCCCCTGGCCATCACCGGCCTGGGATGCCTCTTCCCCGGCAAGCCGGGCACCCGCGGATTCTGGAACACGGTCCTGCAGGGCATCGACCAGATCCGTGACATTCCCGCCGACCGCTGGAAGCCGTCCGACCATTTCGACCCGGATCCTTCGCGCCGCGACATGGTGTACGCCGCGCGCGGCGCCTTCCTGTCGCCGGTGCCGTTCTCCCCCGCCGAGTACGGGGTCACGCCCGCCAGCCTCGAGGCCACCGACACGGCCCAGCTCTTGGGCCTGCATGTGGCCAGGCAGGCCCTTCTCGACGCCGGATACGCCGCCCTTCCCCGCGACCCGGGCAAGCCCCTGCCGCGCGACCGCGCCTCGGTGATCGTGGGCGTCACGAGCGCGCTTGAGCTTCTCATTCCGCTGGGGGCCCGCCTCGACCATCCCCGCTGGCGCCGGGCCATGCGGGAGGCCGGCATTCCCGAGGACAGGATCAACGACGCCCTGGCCCGCATCGCGTCAACCTACCCGGAATGGACGGAAGACTCGTTCCCGGGCCTCCTGGGCAATGTCGTCGCCGGGCGGATCGCCAGCCGGTTCGACCTCCACGGAACCAACTGCGTCGTCGACGCCGCGTGCGCCAGCAGCCTCGCGGCGGTTCACCAGGCGGCGATGGAACTCCAGTCGGGCCGCGCCGACATCGTGGTGACGGGGGGAATCGACACCTTCACCGACGTGTTCATGTACGCCTGCTTCAGCAAGACGCCGGCGCTCTCGAGGCGGGGAGAGGCGAGGCCGTTCGCCGCCGACGCCGACGGCACCATCCTGGGCGAGGGGCTGGGCCTCGTGGTGCTCAAGCGGTTGCCCGACGCGCTGCGCGACGGCGACGCCGTTCACGCGGTCATCAAGGGTCTGGGGACATCAAGCGACGGACGGGGCCAGGCGATCTACGCCCCCGCGAGGGAAGGCCAGGCGAGGGCCGTGAGGCGCGCCTGGGCCCAGGCGGGCGTGGGCGCGGGCGACATCGGCCTCGTGGAGGCGCACGGCACGGGCACCAAGGCGGGCGACGGCGTGGAGCTGTCGGCCCTGCTCGAGCTCTTCGGCAAGTCGGGGCGGGAGGGGCCGTGGTGCGCCTTGGGATCCGTCAAGTCGCAGATCGGGCACGCCAAGGGCGCCGCTGGGGCCGCGGGCCTCGTCAAGGCGGCCCTGGCCCTGCGCCACCGGGTCCTGCCGCCCACCCTCAAGACGGAAAGCGAAAGGGCCGAGTTCGCCGCGGCCGACTCGCCGTTCTTCCTGCCCCGCAAGGCCCGCCATTGGCCGGCGCCGGCGGGAGGGCGCCCGCGGCGCGCCGCCGTCAGCGCCTTCGGCTTCGGCGGCAGCAACTTCCACGCGGTGCTCGAGGAGCATGGGCCGCCGGCTTCGCCCGCGTGGGACGGGTCGGTGGAGATCCTCGCCTGGGGCGCCGCCGACTGGCCGGGCATCGAATCGTCCATCGCAAAAATCCCCGATCCGCAAGGCCCCCTGTTCCCGCCCTTCGCCAGGATGTGCCGCGAATCGTTCGATCCGTCGTCGCCGGTCCGCCTGGCGGTGGCCTGGGCGGGCGGCGACCGCGAGGCCCTGCTGGCGGCCTGCCGCGAGGCGATCGCCGCCGCCAGGGATGGCCGGGCCGCCCAAGGGCCGGCGCGCGCCGCCACTGGGCCGGCCCCGCGGCGCCCGGTGCTGCTCTTTCCGGGCCAAGGTTCGCAAAAGGCAGGCATGTTCCGGGAACTCGCGTGCGTCTTCCCGGAGGTGGCCGCGGAACTCGACGCCGCCGCCGCGGCCATGGCCGCCCGCTTCCCCGAAATGCCGGCGCTCGACAGGATCGTCGATCCGGTGCGGGCGACGGCGTCCGACACCCTGTCCACGGACACGCGCGCCTGCCAGGCCGCCCTCGCGGCGACCGGCCTCGGCGCGGCAAGGCTCCTCGAACGGTTCGGCATCGGGGCCTGGGCCGCCTGCGGCCACAGCCTCGGCGAACTTCCCGCCCTGGCCTGGGCGGGAAGGCTGCCCGCCGAGTCGATGCACCACCTGGTGGCGGTGCGATCGGGCGCCATGCGCGACGCCGGCCAATCGTTCGCCGGCGCCATGGCGGCGGTGCTGGCGCCACGCGACCGCGTGGTCGCCCTGCTCGCCTCCGATCCGTCGCTCGCCGAGGTGGTGCCGGCCAACCACAACGGCCCCGAGCAGGTCGTGATTTCCGGCCCCGCCGCGGCGATCGAGGCCGCCTCGCGGTTGCTCGAGTCCTCGGGCCATCGCGTGGTGAGGCTCGAGGTCGCCGGAGCCTTCCATCATCCGCGCCTGGCGCCGGCGAGCGACCTGCTGTCGCGGCACCTCGCCACCGAACCCCTCGGGCCCGCCGCGGGCCGCGTGGTGCTTTCCGGCTTCTCGGGCGCGCCGCATCCCGCCGATCCCGCCCTCGCCGCCAGCCAACTGGCCCGACAACTTAGTAGCGAGATCCGGTTTGTCTCCTGCCTGCAATGGCTGCTCGACAACGGCGCCGACCTGTTCATCGAATCCGGTCCGGGCAAGGTTCTCTCGGGGCTTGCCTCCAGGCTTGGCGACAAGCCCGCCGTGCCCATCGACCCCGACCCCGACCAACCGGGCGGCTTGCTACGCCTGGCCAGGGCGCTGGCCCACCTGGCCGCCCTGGGCGTTCCCGTGAGGCTGTCGGCATGGGAATCACCGCCGGAAGATCCGCCCGCGCCGACCCCCATGACGGTGCCGCTGTCGGGGGCCAACCACATGAAACCCCGGCCGGCGGTGGCGCCCCTGCCGCCCCTTGCGGCCAACCCGGCACCGATCGCCGCTCCGTCCCCGCCCGCCGCGACGCGACAACCGACCAAAGTCCGCTCCGAGGTACCAAGCGCGATGTCCGCTTCCCAACCCTCCCCCGGCAACGCGGGATTGGCCCGCGAGGCCATGGCCCTGCTGGCGCGCATGCATGAGGACAACGCCCGGCTTCACCGGCAGTTCCTCGAGACTCAGGAATCGGCGCAACGGGCGCTGATGGCCCTGGTCGAGGGTCGCCCGGCGGAATACTTGCCGGCGGCCGCGCCCGTCGCCGCCGTTCCCGTCGCGCCCCCTCCCGCCCCGTTGGCTCCCGCCGCGGCGGTGGTACCCTCCCCGGCGCCTGTTGTTCCCGCGCCTGTTCCTGCCGCCGCCCCCGCGCGCGCCGCCGCACCCGTCCCTCCGGCGCCCGGCAGCGCCACGGGCGGCCGGGATGTCTTATCCATCTTGCGATCGGTGATATCCGAAAAAACGGGCTATCCCGTCGAGGCGCTCGGCGAGGACCTCGCC
>JAGWVO010000192.1 GCA_018970845.1 Planctomycetota bacterium | reverse complement strand
CCGACATCGTTTCCCGCTTTTCCGGTCCCAATCCGGATTATCTCACCGTCTCCTTGGGTGATTCCAACGACGAGGTCGCCAGGGCCAACAACCAGCGGACACCCGGCACGCTGGGGCGCAAGTTCGTGGTTCGCCACGCCTACACGGTCTGGAACATCGTCACAGACGGGGCGGGCGGCCTGACGGCGGTGATCCTCCGCAACCCTTGGGGAACCGACAAGGGAAACACCCGCCTGACCTATTCGGATAACAATCCCGGCGACGCGCTGGTCCGGGTGACGCTGGCCGAGTTGTACGCGTCCAAGGGGAGGCTCAACTGGGGCGCCCGCGTGGTTTGAACGGGCCGCTTGGGAAACGGTCTGTCGAGCCTATTTCACCAGCGCCGCGGCCTTCTCGAAGGCGCCCTTGGCCTGCGCGCCGTCGGCGGGGAAACCGGCGTGCTGCACCATCCACACCGTGATCCGCCCGGTCTTGAAGTTGACGCCCATGCTGGTGGCGTGGGCGCCGCCATGGCCGGCGGTATCGGGGCCCACGGCGAATCCGAGGCCGTAGCTTTCCTTCATGGATGGGGGAGTCTGGCGCGTGGTCAGGGCCTTCACCGATTCCTCCGAGAGAATCCGCCGGCCCTCATGGACGCCGCCGTTGAGGATCATCCGGCAGAAGCGGGAGCAATCGGTGGCCGTGGCGAACAGGCCGCCGGCGGGCATGGCTCCCCGCGACTTGTCGGAAAGCGGATAACGCAACTGGATGATGGGGGTGGCTTGCAGGCCGGTCTTGGCGGCGTCGGGCCTGTACGAAAGGGCCAGGCGGGCCGCCTGCGCCTCGGCGGGCCAGAAAGTCGTGTCGGTCATTCCCAGGGGCCGCAGCAGGCGCTTGTCGAGGAACGCCTCGAAAGGCATTCCCGAGATAACCTCCACGATTCGCCCGGCCGTGTTGATGCCCGCGTTGGAGTAGCGATATCGGCTGCCCGGTTCGGCTTCCAGCGGCGTGAGCGCGTGGCTGCGAACTCCCGTGGCCAGCGAAAGCGTGTCGAGGGTCGGTTCCTCGAGGGCCGACTTGAACGGCATGCCGCTGGTGTGGTTGAGGCAATCCCTGACCGTCGCCTGCCTTGCCGGCGACTTCAGCACCATCCGATCCTTGCCCTTTTCCGCCACCACCATCTGCCCCTTGAATTCGGGCAGGAATTTTTCCACCGGATCATCGAGGCGAACCTTGCCTTCGTCCACGAGGATCATCAGCGCGGCGGCGGTGATCGGCTTGGATTGCGAGGCGATCCAGAACAGCGTGTCGGCCCGCATCGGCTTCCTGTTGGCGATGTCGGCGAAGCCCGCGGTTTCAATCGCCAGGTCGCGTTCCTTGTCTGAAACAAGCATCACCGCGCCCGCAAGCGACTGCTTCTCCACGAACGGGGCGACGGCGGCGGCGAGGGATCCCTGCTGCGCGAGCACTGGCCTTGTCGCGGCCAAGAGGAGAATCGCGGCCAATACCTTCAGTCTCATGGGAAGCTTCCTCGTGAAATGAATCGGGCCCCGAAGGGGCCCGTCGTGAAACCCTTCAGCGGGCGACCGCTCAGCTCTCCTTCACCCGGCCGGTGTATTCCCCGGTGCGCGTGTCCACCGTGATGAGTTCGCCGATGGCGATGAAAGGCGGCACTTGCACCTTGAGGCCGGTTTCCAAGGTCGCGGGCTTGTATTGAGCCGCGGCCGTGGCGCCCTTGAGGGCCGGTTCCGTTTCCGTCACCTTGAGTTGAACCGAGGCCGGAAGCTCCAGGCTGATCGGCTTGCCCTCGAAGAACACCACATTGCAGTTGTCGTTTTCACGAAGGTACAGGATCTGGTCACCCACCCAGTCCTTGTGCAGGTTGACCGTCTCGAAGGTTTCGGAGTCGGTGAAGACGAAGTCCTCGCCATCCTGGTAGGAGTAGGCCATCGGCCGATTGTCGAGGTAGGCCTGTTCGACCTTGTCCTCCGGCTTGAATCGGCTGATGGTCACCGCGCCGGTGTTGAGGTTCTTGAGCTTGAGGGTGAGGATGGCGCGCCAGTTGCCGGGGGTGTGCAGGTTGCGGTCGACAACGGCATAGAGTTGCTTGTCCTCGCCGACGATGACCATTCCCTTGCGCACTTCGCTATATTCAATCGGCACGATCCAACCTCCCCAAGATCGATTGAGGGCTTGAGCCCTTTCATGATGGGTTTACGATAGGGCTCCGGAACGCTTCCGGAAAGCGGAAAAGACCGGCATTCCGCCGGCGTGACCCCACGGAAAAGCTCATGACCGCCATGTTCCAGACCCGCCGGACGGCCCTTGCCGCCATCGCCGCGCTCCCCACCGCGGCCCTGACCGCCGAGGCCGCGACGCTGGTTCCCGCCTTCAGCATGTACGGGATGAAGGAAGTCCCGTTGGCCAAGGGGCTCGACCATTTGGCCAAGACAGGCTACCGGGCCGTGGAACTTGCCTGCCTCGCCGGGTGGGAGGCCGACCCGGAAAGCTTGTCGCCGATGGCGGTGTCCCAGCTTGCCAAGTTGTTGCAGGCCAGCGGAATGGCCGTCGCGGCGCTCATGCTCGATGTGCCGATCGACGCTCCCGAGGCCGCCTTCCAGAAAAACCAGCGCCTTCTGGCCAAGGCATGCGCCCTGGCCAAGTCGCTCCAACCGGGGTCTCCCCCGTTGCTGGAGACGGTTGTCGGTGGCAAGCCGGGCGACCTTCCTGCCAAGTTGCCGCTTTTCAGGGAGCGCCTGGCGAAGGTTGCTGCCGTGTTGGAGCGGGAGGGCGGAACCCTGGCCCTCAAGCCGCACCGCATGCAGGCTTTTGATGATGCGTCGGCGCTCTCGGCGCTCATTGCCGGGGCCAAGTCACCCCGCGTGGTCGCCGTTTTCGACCCGAGCCATTTCCAGCACCGCATGCCTGGCATCCCCGAGGCATGGAAGGCGCTTGCGGCCCAAACCCGCTTCGTGCATGTGAAGGAAACCGTGATCGACGGCAAGCAGTCCCGCTTCGTGCTGCCCGGCGACGGCGGCCTCGACCTCGCAATGATGCGAGCCCTGCTGCTTCAAGGCGGCTACAAGGGACCCGTATGCGTCGAGGTCAGCCGGCAGGTTTGGGCCGCTCCGGGGTACGATCCGTTCACCGCGGCGACAAAGTCGTTCGCGGCGATACGAAAAATCGTCAATGGCTGATTTCCGCTGGTTGGCTTGCCTGGCCCTGTTGGTCGCGGGAAACAGCGCCATGGCGCACCCGTGGCATGGGCGGGCGCCTGAAGGTGGGGCGGCGGATCTCATTGTTATCGGGCCTGTCGCCTGGTTGGCGGCCGCCGCCGTCCTTTTCGCCTGCGCGGGCCGGGGCAAGGCCGGGGCCGCCGCGGCCTTGGCGGGCCTGGCGCTGGCGATCCTGGGATGCGGCGGAGCGCCCGAAGTGGAGAAATCCCCGGTGGAACCTGACATCGCCCGGCATTTCAAGCGGTTCGCGCCCCGTGTGACTGTTGACTGGGATGGCCGGTACCTTCTGGTTTCCTCCGACGGCCTGCCCGATCATCCCATGATGGTCGGCATACGGGCCTGGCAGCAGCAGGTGCCGTTGCCGCAGCCGTATTCGGGGGCCAACGCCTGGAGGATTCCGCTTCACCCCGTCAAGGCTGAAAAGCCCGTCTCGGCCCGCCGTTCCCTGTACCGGGGCGCGATCGCCCTGGCCGTCAATGGCGTTCCCATCTTCAACGCCCTCAACAACCGGGGCGAGGACGCCTTTCTCGCCGGTGAACTCGACGAGCACGGCGGCCACTGCGGCCGGGGAGACGATTACCACTACCACATCGCGCCCGCGCACCTGGAAAAGGTCGTCGGCAAGGGCAATCCCATCGCCTTCGCCCTTGATGGCTATCCCATTTACGGATTTGCCGACTCCCATGGTGTCGAACCAGCCGACCTGGACGAGTTCAATGGACGCGACGACGAATCCGGGGGGTACCGCTACCACGCCACGCGGGCTTATCCGTACATCAACGGCGGCTTGCGTGGAAAGGTCGTGGTGCGGGGGGACCAGGTCGAACCCCAGCCCCGTGACAATCCGCTTCGCCCTCCCGGCAGGCCGCTGCCCGGGGCCGTCATCACCGCATTCAGCGGAGACCCCGCCGCCGGCGAATGTTCGCTTGCCTACAGGCTGGATGGCGCGGAGCACCAGTGGCGGTATGGTTCCAACGGCGGCGCGAAATGGACTTTCACCCGCAAGGGGCCCGATGGAAAAGAATCCGTCAGCCATTACCAAAGGCGATAGCCTGGGTTTTCCGGGCAACGGCGCCCGGTGAAACCTGGTTTTCCAACGAGAAGGGAACCTGCCCATGAAAACCCGTTCCATGGTCATCCTTGTGGCGGCGGTGATCGGGTTGTCCGCGCTGGCGCAGGAACGCTCGGCGAGCGTTGTCAAGCAGGCGGGGGAAGTCCGCGACGCGACGGTGAAGGGCGATTATTCCAAGGTGGCCGAGATGAGCCTTGACGCCATCGTCGCGGAATTGGGCGGCAAGGAAAAAATGATTGACAATATCCGCAAGGGAATGGAGCAAATCAAGGAAAGGGGATTTGAGATCAAGGCATACAACATCGGTGAGCCGGGCGCCTTCATTGAAAAGGACAGGAAAACTTTCGTCGTGGTGCCGACCACGATGGAAATGAAGTTTCCCAAGGGGCTGATCAGGTCGAAGTCGTTCCTCTTGGCAATTTCGTCGGACATGGGCAAGACATGGAAGTTCGCCGACGGCGCGGGGATATCCAAGAACCCGGGTCTTCGCGAAAAGCTGGTGCCGGACCTTCCCAAGGAGCTGGAGTTTCCCAAGCCGGCAACGCCGGAAATCATCCCGAACCCGTGAAGCCATCACGGTCCTATCGGTTTCATGTGGGCCGGTTGGATGGCGCCAAGTAACCGTGACATGACAAGGAGTCCAAGATGCCCAGGCAGCTTTTTTGGTTTTTGGGCTTGGTCGCTTTGGCCGGAGTGCCGGAGGCATTGGGTGCGGACCCCGTGCCCCTGGTGGTGCGTCCCCTGGCTTATTCACCCTCCGAACCCGATTTCTTCATCCGCCATGGCGGCCAAGCCAAGGTGACGCGGCTGACTGACGCCAAGGCCGTTGAGGTCCTCGCGGGAAAGGATTCTGTTGAAAAACTGATCAAGGGCGTGGATTTTGGCCGTGAAACGATCGTTTTGGTGAGTTGGACCACGGCTGGTCCTCCCGAAGGCATGCTGCAACATGAGACGATCAAGGTGAACGGGGAAACGAGGATTGTCTTTTTCGTGAAGGCACCCGCGGGCGTCCTCATCCGGGGAATGAGGGCTCGCATTGCCGCGGATTTCTTCGTGGTACCCAAGGATGCGAAGATATCGTTTGAATCCAAGGAACGCTCAGGCTGAACTCTCGTCGTTCTTGACCATGCGGGCCGTCTCCGGAAATAATGAGAAAGCTTAAGACATCCGGCGAAACCGCGGGCGGCGGGCCGGAGTCACCCATGTTTCGTGGCCGATTCCCCGTGTCCATCCCGGGCAAACTTCCGGAGTGACTGGCCTTGATACCGCTCCTGGCCTTGATGCTGGTTCCGCATGCCGGTGACGAGGCATTCGCGTTGGCCAAGGAAGCCGTGGCGCTTCTCGAGGCCCGGTGCTGGTCGTGCCATGGCCCGGCGAAGCAATCGGGAGGATTGCGCCTCGATTCGGCCCTCTCCGTATCACGAGGCGGCGATTCGGGAAATCCGGTCGCCTCGGGAGCGCTGGTGCGGTCGATCACCTCCGCCGATCCGGCCCGGCTGATGCCTCCCAAGAACCGTCTTTCCGACCGTGAGATATCCGTCTTGTCGAGGTGGGTTCGCGCCGGCGCCGCCTGGCCCGCCTCGCCCGCGTTGGCGCTTTTCGACGACGATCCGGGATTCCCCGCGCTGCTGACGGGAGGCAAGGGAGCCGCCCGGCTCATGCGCGACAAGCCGTTCTCCGGCGGCGCGGCCTTGGCGGTGGCGCCGCTCCAGCGCGAATCGCCATCCATTCCCGGCTGGAGCCATGAGATCCGCGAAAACCCCTCGGCCGGACAATACCGGCACCTGCGCCTGGCGTGGAGGAAGCGGGGTCCGGGCGGCATCATGATCGAACTGGCGCTTTCCGGCAAATGGCCCGACGCCAAGTCGGCCAGGGGCCGATTCCACTCCGGGCCCAACACCACCGGATGGGCCTCGGTGCAGGTGGCGTCCGCCGCCCCCTCCGAATGGACCTTGGTCACCATCGACTTGTGGAAGGCCCTGGGAGATTGCGTGATCACCGGCATCGCCCCGACCTGCGATGGCGGCGAGGAGGCCCACTTCGACGCGATCCTTCTGGGGGCCACCGTCGCTAGCCTCGACGCCTACGCCCCATCGGCCCAGGCCGTTGCCGACGCCCGCCCGGTGGGTGACGCTCTCACCGATCCTCGAAACCCCATCAGGAAGCTTTTTGGGGGCGAGCGTCTCGACCTCTGGTCGCTGCGGCCGCCGGCCAAGGTCGCGCCGCCGGCCGGCGCCATGCATCCGGTTGACGCTTTCATCGGGGCGCGCCTTGCCGCCAAGGGAATCCAGCCATTGCCCCAGGCGGATCGCCGAACCTTGCTGCGCCGGCTGCATGCCGACCTCACCGGCCTGCCTCCGAGTCCGGCCGAGGCGGATGCCTTCCTGGCCGACAATCGACCCGACGCGTACGAGAGGCTGGTTGACAGGCTGCTGGCCTCCCCGGCCTATGGCGAGCGCCAGGCGCGGTTGTGGCTCGATGTTGTCCGGTACGCCGACACCAACGGCTACGAACGCGACGAGTTCCGGCCGCTCGCCTGGCGGTACCGCGACTATGTCATCCGGTCGTTCAACGCCGACAAGCCGTTCGACCTGTTCGCGCGCGAGCAGTTGGCGGGCGACGAAATGGTGAATGGGGCGCCCCGTTCGCCCGCCGAGGCCGACGCGCTGGTCGCCACAGGCTACCTCCGCCTGGGCCAGTT
>JAGWVO010000191.1 GCA_018970845.1 Planctomycetota bacterium | reverse complement strand
TGGTCGCCCTTTAAAGGCTAGCTCTCATTCGCCGAGTCACCACACAGGAGACTCGGCCTGCGCAGCCAGCCCAAAAGGGCTCGCCGCGCCTAACGTGGCTCCTTCCACCCACCGACTTGTCAAAGAAAACGGCCGGATCAACCGGCACCTTCTCAGGGTAACCCCTGCACGGCCGCTGTCAAGGAATGATGCTCCAAATTTTCACACCTGTCGGCCGGGGACCGCTCCCGGATAATGATTCCCCATGGGATTATCGTGGTGAGCAGCCATCGCTCGATTGTCGTCGGAGGAGGCGTCGCCGGCATCGCCGCGGCTTGGCGCCTCGCGAAGGCCGGTCGCCAGGTCACCCTGGTGGAATCGCGGCACGCGCTTGGAGGGCGCGCCCGTTCGTTTCCCGACCCGGTCGTCACCGGCCGGCTCACCGACTCCTGCCAGCATGTCGTCATGGGTTGTTGCTCCAGCCTGCTGTCGCTGTTGCGCCAAATGGGGCTCCAGGGACTGCTTCGCCCCCATCCCGTCATTCATTTCCTCAGTCCCGGCGGCAGGCGAAGCCGATTCGAGGCCTCAAGGCTACCTCCCCCCGTCCACCTCGCCTGGGCGCTCGCCGGCCTCCATCACCTCGGCTTGGCCGACAAGGCCGGCATCGCGGCCTCCATCGCCTCGCTCGCCATGCGTGGCACCGGCGCGGCCGGGACCTTCGGCGAGTGGCTCGCGCGGCGGGGACAAGGCCCCCGGGTAGTCAGGGACTTCTGGGACCTCGTGATCGTGAGCGCGCTCAACCAGCCTTCAGCCGGAGCCTGCCCGCGGCTGGCCCGCAAGGTGTTCATCGACGGCTTCCTCGCCGCCAGGGATTCGCATGAACTGCGCCTGCCTATTGTAACATTAGAGGATCTTTTTAATATCCATATGGGTGAAAGGCTCGCCGGCGCCGGCGTGCGGATCCTCACCGCCACCGATTGCAAATCAATCCTCCAAGGCCACGGGCGCGTCACGGGAATCGCACTTCGGGACGGGACGCGCCTCGAAGCCGGATCCGTCGTCCTCGCCGTTCCGTGGGAGCGGCTGCCCGCGATGCTCGCGGGGTTGCCCGAGGGCGCCGTCCGGTGTCGCGGCGAAAGCCTCAGGCGCGCGGGGATCGCGGCGGTGCACCTCTGGTTCGACAGGCGCGTCCTGCCTACCCCCCACGCGGCGCTGGTGGGCGCGACAGCCCAGTGGCTTTTCCGCCATCCTTCGGCCGATGCCGGTGATGGATACCTTCAGGCGGTCGTTTCCGGGATCGATGAAACAGACCACGACGCGGAGTCGCTCGCCAACTCCGTCATCCGCGACATCGGCAGGTTTTGCCCGGCTTCACGGCGGGCGAAGCTGATCAGGTCGAAGGTGGTGCGCGAGAACCTGGCAACCTTCAAGGTGCCTCCCGGGGTGGAGAACGACCGGCCCCGGCCAGGGATGGTGTTTCCCGGTTTGGCGATCGCGGGAGACTGGACGGGAACAGGATGGCCGGCCACGATGGAAGGGGCGTGCCGGTCCGGAATCGAGTCCGCGACCACACTTTTGGCGCCGCGGGGATGCTGACGGATGAGCGACGAACGCCAACCCGATCTCAATTCCTTCTGCGAAAATGATTCGACTTGGCCATATGAGGCCTATGAATTCGTTCTTGAGGCAATTGAAAGGGCCAGCGGTGCCGGACCGGAATCGGGAATCGACGAAATCCACCTCTCGGGAAGGCAAATCGCCGTTTCGGCGTTGGAACTGGCTCGCGAATGGTTTGGACTCATGGCCCCCACGGTGTTCGAGTGCTGGGGAATCCGCACAACAAGGAACCTTGGCGAGATGGTCTTCAAGCTGATCGAAGGTGGCTTGCTCACCCGGCAGGATGGCGACCGGGTGGAGGATTTCGACTGCGTTTTCAACATTCCGGATGACCTGGTTGCCGGTTACACGATTGCCGTGCCCCGGGAGGGGACGGCGGGATGACTGAAATGCTGCGAAATTACTTGGCCTTGGCATTGGCAGCGGCGGGTTTCGCCAGTTGGTTGGCTTATCTTGGTTGGCTCGTTGCCGTCACCAGGCCCGAACAGAGCCTGATGGCGCTGGGTTCGGAATTCTGGCCGTCCCGGGCTTGGTTGGCGGCCGCCGAATCGATCGTGGAGGTCCGGCGGGAGGACGGGGGCCTCATGGTGACGCATGTGTTCAGGTCGCCAGGGGACGGGCCGGGCGCGGGTGATTGGCTGCCACGGGAGACCGGCGAGGCCCTGGAAAGGCGCCTCAATGGCGGATGCGATGAATCCAGCTGGATCATCGCGCTCAAGAAATCTTCGGCAAAGGCAGGTGAATTCCGGTGGATCCTTTCCCAGGACCCGCCGGTTCCCGGGCGGCGGCAGGGCCCGGCCCGGTTGATTCCCGCGACTCCGTGGGCCAAAGCCTGGCTGTCAGGCGGGTGACGCCAAGAAGGATCCCGGGCGATGGGGGGGCCCCTGCAATGAGAACGAAAGACCCGGCCAACCGCTAATATTCCCTTGCCTGACTTTCAACCCCCCTCTACGATATGTCTTTCCCCGAGCGAAGCGCTGCTAGCGTAGCTCAACGGTAGAGCACTGGTTTTGTAAACCAGTGGTTGTGGGTTCAAATCCCACCGCTAGCTTGGGGAGAGATGGGCCGTCATGGGTAGGTGCCGGAGTGGCCAATCGGAGCAGACTGTAAATCTGCCGGGCTTTGCCCTACGGGGGTTCGAATCCCTCCCTGCCCAGTCATGGCCGCCGGCCAGGAGGTAACTCAAGCGGGTGTAGCTCAATGGCTAGAGCACCTGCCTTCCAAGCAGGATGTTGTGGGTTCGAGTCCCATCACCCGCTCTATGGCAGGCATGACAAGCTGCTGTAGCTCAGTGGTAGAGCACTTCCTTGGTAAGGAAGAGGTCGTGGGTTCAATCCCCACCAGCAGCTCTCGGCCAGGCGAGGCGTGTTGTCGCGCCGGCGGTCGAGGTGGTTCGTGAGGGAGGGTGAACGCCCGTCGCGTTCATCGGGGCCCGATTCGATTGGCAAGGCACGCTGTCGGAAACAGCGTCTTATGTGAGAGGGATAAGATGGCTAGGGAAGAATTCAAGCGTACCAAGCCGCACGTGAATGTGGGCACCATCGGGCACATCGACCATGGCAAGACCACCACGACGGCAGCGATCGTGGCCCGCCAAGGCTACAAGAACAAGCTCGCCTCGGTGAAATCCTACAAGGAAATCGCCAAGGGCGGCACCGAGCGTGACGACCTCAAGACGGTCACGATTGCCGCGGCGCACGTGGAATATGAAACCCCCAACCGGCACTACGCGCATGTCGATTGCCCCGGTCACGCCGACTACATCAAGAACATGATCACGGGCGCCGCGCAGATGGACGGCGCCATCCTCGTGGTCGCCGCCGACGCCGGCGTCATGCCCCAAACCCGCGAGCACATTCTGCTCGCCCGTCAGGTCGGCGTGCCCCGCATCGTGGTTTACCTGAACAAGATCGATGTGGCCTTGGCCGACGACCCTTCCGGCGAGCTGCTCGAACTCGTCGAGATGGAAATCCGCGAGCTTCTCACGAAGTATGGTTTCCCTGGCGATGAGATCCCGATCATCCGCGGCAACTCGCTGGCCGTGATGCAGTCCGAGGGCAAGGATGACGGCGCCGGCGCTTGCATCGACAAGCTCATGGAAGCCCTCGACTCCTACATCCCGCTGCCCGCCCGAGAGGAAGACAAGCCGTTCCTCATGAGCATTGAGGATGTTTTCTCGATCAAGGGCCGCGGCACCGTGGGAACGGGCCGTATCGAACGCGGACAAGTGAAGGTCGGCGAGGAAGTCGAGATCATCGGCCTCCGGAAGGACGCCCGCAAGACCGTGGTGACCGGCGTCGAAATGTTCCAAAAGACGCTCGACCGCGGAATCGCGGGAGACAACGTCGGCGTGCTCCTGCGAGGCATCGAGCGCAACGACCTCGAACGCGGACAGGTGCTGGCCAAGCCCGGTTCCATTCAGCCCCACACCAAGTTCGAGGCCCAGGTTTACATCCTGACGGCTGAGGAAGGTGGCCGCAAAACCTCGTTCTTCAGCGGCTATCGCCCTCAATTCTACTTCCGGACGACGGATGTCACCGGAAACATCAAGTTGCCCGACGGCGTCGAGATGTGCATGCCGGGCGACAATGTGAAGTTCACGGTTGAACTCCTCCCCGAAAGCCCGATCGCCATGGAGGACGGACTCAGGTTCGCCATCCGTGAAGGCGGCCGCACGGTGGGTTCGGGCATCGTGACGAAAATCATCGAGTAACAACGGAACGGAAACTCCGGCCATGGGACTGGCTTCAGCCACCCCATGGCCCTTGCGATGGCGGGGTACGGGATCATGCGCGAGTTCGTGTGGCTTGAATGCACCGTTTGCGGCTGGAGGAACTACCGGGCCCAGAAGGAAACCCGGGGATCCGACCGGCTTGAACGAAACAAATTCTGCTTCAACCGCAAGTCTTGCGGAAAGCACACTCCCCACAAGGAGAACCGCAAGAAGTAGTAATCGCGGGCTTTCGCGCGCGTTGCGAGGAAGCCAGGAACGAGCGTAGCTCAATTGGTAGAGCACCGGTCTCCAAAACCGGCGGTTGGGGGTTCGATTCCCTCCGCTCGTGCTGATCGGGAAAGCCAAGGATCGGGGATGTCTCCGGTCTGTTTCATTCGGGAAGGCATTGATGTCAGGCGGCTCAGCACAACCTGCATCGGGAGGCTCAAAGTCACCCGGAATCGCCTGGGAAGGCTTGGTGGGCTTCTTCCTGCTTGCCTTGGCGCTGTACTTGGCCGATTTCTGCCCGGCCGGATTCGATGCCAACAACCAACCCGCACCGGCGGCCCTCCATCGGGATGCGGCCTGGCTGGCATGCGTCGCCGGTTGGCTGGTCATCGGGCTGCTCTCCCATCGACTTTTTCCAAGTGGCATCGTCGGTAGGGCAAGGTACTTCACGGGTGCCGTGGTCCTTGGACTGTTCGCGGCCATGGCCATGGCCGCGGCCGGCGGTCTCGATACTCCCGGTTCAACCGATTTCCGGTTTCCAATGCTCGCCGGCCTCGTGGCCCTTCCGTTTCTTGCCGTGGGCGTGGCCGTTTACAAGTTCCTTGCTGATCCGCCCTTCATGCAGGAACTCGACCGTCAGGGCTGGTTTGGAACAGGCGCCTACAAGCCCCAGCAGGGCCACAGGATGCGCCGGGCCACACTGGCCGGGTTGTGGTTGTTCATCGGCAGCGGAGTCTACACGGCATGGCAGGCCGGCGTTCTGGCGCCAGCCAACCTCACCATGCCTTTCACCGGGTATTATGCCGTCTCTGATCCGCATGACGCCGAATTCATCACGGTGGAATCGGCCGGCATCGCCCCGATGACCAAGGGCGACCATGTGTCGCGGCTCGAGTATTCCCGGATTGTCGGACTGATGTCCTCGGGATCCAGCGGCCAGCTTGTCAAGATTCGTGGCGACAGGCAGGAGATTCCCGTCGACGGCAAGCCCATGGTTTTCGAACCCGGCCGACTGGCAAGCCACGAAACTGTCCGGAAGATCAACCGTCTCATCTCCAATCCCGACGAGAAGGCCTATTTCGGCATCTACCGTGAAATTCAGTTCAAGGACGCCGTGCCACCCGCCGTCCGGCCCGACGGCCGGGGCCAGGTGATGCTTCTTCCCTCGCGAGGAACTCAGGCCCTTGTGTTCACGGCCCTTTTGGTTTGGCTCGCCGTGAGGCTTGTGCAGGTACCGGCCTTCGCCGACTTCCTAATCTCCACAGACGCGGAGATGAACAAGGTTTCCTGGGCAAGCCGGACCAAGTTGTGGCAGGATACGGTCGTGGTGATCGTCGGCATGCTTCTGATGGCGGCCCTGATGATGGGCTTGGATCAGATGTGGCGCGGCGTGCTAACGGCGACCAGCGTCCTGCAGTTCAATTCCGGCGGCGACGAGCGAAACCGAAGCGTTGAACAGAGGACATGGTGACGCGATGGCGGCCACCCCGGGGGACATGGACGATATGAGCAGCGATGCCGGACATATCGCCGAAGAGGCGGCGGGAGGTGCTCCCCGAACGGAGTCAACTCCGCCCGCGTCCGCGCCCTCGGCCAAGAAGGACTGGTATGTCCTTCGCGTTCAGGTCGGCCGCGAGGACACGATCAAGGAAAACATCGAGCGTCGTGTCAAGATCGAAGGCCTCGACGACAAGTTCGGCCAGATTTACATCCCGGTGGAGCAATACACCGAACGGCGAGGCGAAAAGGGCGAGAAAATCGTCATCAAGAAGCGTAAGCTTTATCCCGGCTACCTGATGATCGAACTGGAAATGGACCCCAGGCTCGTGACTTTGCTGCGCGAGGTTTCAGGAGTCGGCGAATTCCTCGGCGGATCGATGCACAAGGCTCCCGATCCGCTGCCGCTCGTGGAAGTGCAGCGGATGCTGCACAACAAGGGCGAGAAGGTCTCCACGGCCGTCGTGAGCCGCCCGAAGTACGACATCGGCGACCGGGTCAAGATCAAGGACGGTCCGTTTTCGGGAATGGACGGCGAGGTCAAGGACATATTGGAGCAGGCGGCCAAGGTGAAGGTTGAGGTGACCATCATCGGGCGGTCGCTGACCGTGGAACTGGAATACTGGCAAGTCGAGGAACTGTGACGCTTCGGTGGCGCCCAAGGGCGGCGCTCCCTGATCGCGGGAAAGGGTAACGGGAACGAACGATGGCCAAGCAAGTGACGGCGACGATCAAGCTTCAATGCCCGGGTGGCTCGGCCACCCCCGCGCCACCCGTGGGTCCGGCCCTCGGCCAGCATGGCGTGAACATCGGCAAGTTCGTCAAGGACTTCAACGACAAGACGGCTGATCGCAAGGGCCTGACGCTGCCCGTGTTGATCACGGTTTACAGCGACCGCTCCTTCGAATTCGTCGTGAAGAGTCCTCCCGCGTCGGTCCTTCTGAAGATCGCGGCCAAGATTCCGCACGAAAAGAAGAAAGGCAAGGAAGTGATCCCCGCCGAGGCCAAGAAGGGCGGCAAGTACAAGAACCACAAGGTCACGAAGGACCAGGTCCG
>JAGWVO010000190.1 GCA_018970845.1 Planctomycetota bacterium | reverse complement strand
CGCCGAACGGCCCAGCGCCGCGCGCACCGTTTCAATCAGGATCATGAGTCAGGCACCCTTTTCCGGGGCCGCCCAATCGACTCGGGGCGCCTCGGTCCACAATTCCTCTAGTTCATAAAAGGAGCGCGCTCCGGGCTCGAAAACATGCACCACGATGTCCCCATAATCTTGCAAAATCCAACGACTTGCCTCGTATCCCTCGATGCCGAGCCTCCTGTCCCCCACCGCGTTCAACTCCCGGTCGGTTTCCTCGGCGATGGTTCGGATCTGCCTGCGGCTGTTGCCCGTGGAAAGCACGAAATAATCATAAATCGGGGTGATTTTCCTCATGTCGAGGATCACGATGTCGCGCCCCTTGTTGTCGCGGGCCACCTTGGCGGCAAGACGCGCCCTTTCAAGGGCGGTTGGCAGTTTGGGCTTGGCAGGGGCTTCCCCCGGATTGGCCGTTTGAATCACCTCTGACAATCCACGATCCCCCTGATGCTGCCCTGAACCGTTTCTTGACGACGCCGCCAATAACGCATCATATCATCAGCTACATTCCTTCACTACCGGCACCCGACCGGCAATCAGGGATCAACGGCCTTGAACGAACGAAAACCGCTTGTCGGTCCTTATTGGCTGTGGACGCTTTGCGGCTTCCTTCTCATGGCGACCGCCGTGAACTACCTGGACCGGCTGGTCCTGAATCAGGCAGCAACCCAGATCAAGCGGGAATTGGCATTTGATTCGTTCAGGTTTCCTTGGCTGGACAGCTCAACATCGCCGGATGCCCGCTTGGCGGATCGGAATTACGGAATCCTTGAAGGCATGTTCGGGGTTTTTTTCGCCATGGGGGCCATCTTCTTTGGCTGGCTTGCCGATAAAACCTGCGTTGTCTGGCTCTATCCCTTGGCCGTGGTTGCCTGGTCGGCAGCGGGTTATGGTTCCGGTCTTGCGGGATCCTACGAGCAACTCCTGGTATGCCGCTGTGCGCTCGGTTTTTTTGAGGCCGCCAATTGGCCGTGCGGACTCATAACGACGCGGCTTCTTTTCCAGGCAAGCCAGCGCAATCTGGGAAACGGAATCCTCCAAAGCGGCACCGCATTGGGAGCGGTACTGACCCCTCCTCTTCTGCTGCTGATGACGCTTGGCTTCTCAGGGATGCCCGATTCGCTTGCCGCGGCGGGTCAACTGCTGGCCAGGAAGGATCTTCCCCTGGCATGGCGAGAGAGCTTTCGGGTCGTCGGCTTCGCGGGGGTGGCGTGGGCGATGGCTTGGTTTCTTTTTGTACGCGGCAAATGGTCGCTTTGGGACAAACCCCCGATGCCGGGCGGAGTCGCCGACAGCACCATTTCAATGGTTTCCCGCTTCGTGTGCGACAGGCGCTTTTGGATCTTGCTGACGATGGTGGTGACGATCAATGCCTCGTGGCAGTTCCTCAGGGCGTGGATGCCGCCCTTTTTGGTCGAGGCGAGGGGATACAGTCCCGTCGCCGTGAGCCTTTTTTCCAGCCTCTACTATCTGGTTGCCGACATGGGCTCGATCGCCGCGGGAGCGACGGCGCTGTATCTTTCGGCAACTTGGGGCGTGATAGGAGCCCGCAAGCTGGTTTTTCTGGCCGGTTCCCTGGCCTGCCTCGCCTCCATACCCATGTCGATGCTGCCGCCTGGCCGGTGGCTCGAGGCCAGCATGCTGCTTTTCGGATTCGGAGCCCTGGGCGTCTTCCCCATCTACTATTCGCAAAGTCAGGAATTTCCGGCGCGCTGGCAGGGCCGCGTCTCGGGATTCCTTGGCGGAATCACATGGTTCATGGTGTTCCTGTTCCAGTTTGCCATGGGAGCGATGGTTTCGGCGAAGAAGGCCGAGTTCCTGGCGTCTCCCGAGGCGTTGGGCCTGTCTCCCGAAGATGCGGCCCGGGCCGCTGCGGCGCACGCCTACACCTTGGGTGTGGCGCTGGCCGGCGTGCCTCCCCTCGCGGGTTTTATGGCGCTGATGTTTTGGCCGCCGGAAAAACCTGGTCAGGATCCGAGCGGAACGGCGTAAACCACCACGCCCTCCCCTGTCCTCCGCCGGGAGGACTCGAAGGTGAACACGGGAGTCCCGCCTTTCTCCTTGAGCTTGTCCTCGCTTTGGACAGGCAGCCTCTCATGCTTGCTGGCCGAACGATCGACGACGACAAGCAACCGCCTGGGATGGGTGATCGGCAACCCCTTGGTTTCCGCCTCAAGGAACAACCTGCCGGCATAAAAGTGAGTCCAGCAGAATGGGTCGACTACCGGGTCGCCAATCGGTGTGTTTGCCGCGATCCATTGTCCGGCTTGCTTGAAACCGGCGCGATTGCCGTGCAATGGCTCCACAGTCCTGTAAAGGCCCACCGCTAATAAAGGAAGCACGAGAATTCCCGCCACCAAGATCCGGCGCCATCCCAAAAATCGGTTGCAGAATTCGCTGATTCCACCCCCCGCAAGGATGGCCGCGAAAGCCACGATCACAATCATGTGCCGGTCGGACAAGTATCCCATGGTTGCGGCAACCCGTTGCAGCAACACTTCAAGGCCCGTGCAAGCGATGACAACGGCAATCGTTCCCGGCTGAGTCCATACATGATTCCGACAGAAAATCAGCGTCAGCAAGGCAGGCAACCAGAGGACGAACAACGTTCCCCTGGCCAGCATTCCAAGGAAAATCCACAAGGCCCACGCTTCCCTCCCCATGCCGTGGGAAGAGCTCGTGAACCATGAGGCGATCAGCGGGGAATCGGGTGGAACGGGGGCGGACACGCTGTCCGCCGTGAGAACCCGGTTGGCTGTCGGCTTGCTGGTCAGCTTTCCGACAATCGCGACAAACGGAACCGCCATGATCAGGAATCCGAGCGCCAAGGCCGCCGCCGGCCGCAACCAAGGCGCGCCGGCGCGCTGCATTGTCATGCCAAACAGAACCAATCCGAATGCGACAGGGAACAACGCGCCTTCGGGCCTCACAAGGTAGGCCATTCCCCCCGACAAACCGCACAAGGCATAGGGCCACAATTTTTGACCGCGCAAGGCGATGTAGCCGAACAGCATGGAGGACATGACCAGTAGGAGGAAAAGTGCCTCGGATAGCCCGTCGGCGAACAATCGGGCCATGGCTGGCAGAACTTGGATGAACAGGCAACCCAGGAACGCCCCCCATGAAGAGAACATCTGCCTTGAAAGCATGTAAGCCACGGGAACAAGCGCGACACTGGCAATAATGCTGGCAACCTGGGACGAGCGCTGATACCGCTCCGCTAACGATCCTGGCATCAGGGGACCTACCACCGTGTCAACGGCGCAAATCCAAAACGGGTAACCCGGATGCTGCTCGGAATTGCGAATGGCATGAATGACCCGACCTTGGGAAATATCCCACGCCATCCGGATGTAATGAATGCTGTCGCGCGATGTCACCTCAGTCGTTGCGAAATGCCACCAACGGATTCCGAGGGCCAATCCCATGACGATCAGCACCAATCGGACATCCAGTGACATCACAATGCCAAGGCGGCCGGTCTGCGGTTCTTCCACGGAAACTGGGGCTTGGGCACAGACATCCATGCCCCGATCTTCACGGGTTTGGGAGTTTAAAATCAACGGGAACACACGGCGGCAGTCAGCGGTTGTAGTTGGTGTACCCAAACTGGTTCAGGTAAGCCCGTCCAGGCAGTTGGGCTTGGGTTGGAAAAGTGCTGCGACCGATTGTCGGGGTGTTCGAAATGATGGTGTTGTTGGCGGGCTTGAAGAAGAAGTCGGAAAGTTTCTTGCTTCCCCTGTTCACATACATGGGAGAAGCGATGGGAGCGTTTGAAGGCAGGTTGAAGGCGTTGGTGCCTTGGCCCAATGGAGATGTCGCGGGGGAGTTGCCATTGTTGAAGCCAAGAAACTTGGCCATGTAGCTCATGATGGAATTGACGGTGGCATTGGAACCGTTCGACCGCGAAACCAAGGTTGGAACATTATTGATCGTCTGGGCTTGCGCGCCTTGCATGCCTAAGCCCATCAGGGTGAACGCGGCCAGGGCGTGCCAAATTTTCATGACCATATTCCCCAACAAGGCCCACGGAAACCTCTATCCAATTCCGCCAATGCCCATTCATCGTCGAACAGGTCAAGTGAACTTGGGCTGATTTTGACGGGTTTGCAGCTTTTTCACGCCGCGCCTTGGTTGTCTCAAGTTGAATCCATTTGAGTGACGATGGCCCCTTCATGGATGCCGAACACGGCCTGCTGGCGATGGAATTGTTGGGGCGCGGTCCCGTCACGGAAGTCTGGAAAGCCATCAACCTGTCAACCGGCCGTCATGTGGCACTCAAAAAACCTCGAGACAACACCGATGGGGCCGCATTGGCCCAAAGGTTGATCAGCCATGAGGCGCTGGTCTGCCAAACCGTGGCACATCGGTCTCTTCCCCGTCTTTTGGACTTTGACTCCTCCGGCCCGGAGCCGTTTCTTTGCCTCAAGCTGCTGCGCGGAGAAAACCTTGACCACCGAAAAATCAGCGCGCGCCCTTGGACGCTTCTTGAACTGATCGACATGGTTTCTCATGTCGCCGAAGCATTGGAAGTTCTTCACCGTGCCGGTTGGGTGCACGGTGATGTCCAGCCGGCAAACATCTTTCAGGAATTCAATGGCAATAACCGGCTCATCGACCTGGGCGGCGCACACCAGTCGGGTCGGCACCCCTACGAGGGCACGGCGACGGAAATCGAACTTGTGGGCTCGGCGGATTACTGGGCCCCTGAAATTTGCCGATGCAACGGCGTTGGCGCCCCCTCAGCCGACATATTCGCCCTTGGAATCGTGGCGTTTGAAACCTTGGCCGAGAGGCGTCCTTGGCCATGCGGAAGCCTTCGGGAAACCATCAAACGGCACCACGGAGACCCTGCAGGCCCCTTGTCGAGCCGTTGGTGCCGGATTCCAGCCAAACTGGCGCGCCTGGTGAACTCGATGCTGGCGCGAGACCCGGAATCAAGGCCCACGGCCGCGGCTGTGGCTGACGAATTGGGGTCGGTGGCGATCAGGCTCATGGAACTCGGCGCGGCAGCCTAGCGGAAACAATTCAGCTGAGTCCCTCATCTCCCAGAAGATCATCCTCGGTGTAAAGCATGAACCCCCGATTGGCGAGAATCCGCGCCGCCATTTCAAAGTCCTCCACATGCATGGCCAAGGCGGCGCTGCCTTTCGGACCAATCAGCAAGGGGTAGGCGTAATGAATGTTGATCTCAGCCTGCAGCAGCGACTTGCACATTCCCAGAAGGGGTTCCTGAATATCGGGCAGACGGACGATCAGCAGGTCGCTTTCGGAAAACATCAACTCGGCGAGCGACAGGATTTCCCTCGCCCTCTCGGGATCGCTCAGCACAAGGCGGATGATGGCGCAATCGGCGGAGTTGACAACCGAGATCGAAACGATGCGAACGGATGTTGTTTCAAAATGTTGGACAACCCTGGCCAACCCGCCGATCTGGTTTTTCACAAACACATTGAACTGGCGTACACCAGGCCAATCGCGACCGCGCGCGGTACCGAGGCCGGAGTGGGATCCGGAGTCGCCGCCCATGGTTGGCATGTCTGCTCCCCGCCCAGCCCGCTTCGGCCCGGATCGCGCCCGCGGGGCGCTTGGTAAAATGGGATTGGAATGAACTCATCTTCAACTTATGAGGAAAAAGGGTCGCCGACACGAACCTCGGGCCATTTGTCGCGCGCTTTTTCGGGGCCGATATATGCAGAGCGAACCGAATACTCCGCAAACACCGTTCAAAATCGAGGTCGCGGACCGCGTGAAGCGACTGCCTCCCTACCTCTTTGGAAAAATCAACGCATTGAAATACCAAAAGCGCAGGGACGGGATCGATGTCATCGACCTGGGCATGGGCAACCCCTCGGACATGCCTCATCCCCAGGTGATTGAGAAACTGATCGAGGCGGCGAAGGACGAGCGCAACCACGGGTATTCGGTCAGCAACGGCCTGCGCAATCTCCGCAAGGAGGTTGCCCTTCGCTACAAGCGTCGCCACGATGTCAGCCTCGATCCTGACACCGACATCATTGCCGGTTTGGGGTCAAAGGAGGTTTTCAGCCATATGTGCCTGGCTCTTCTGGGGCCGGGCGACACGGCGATGGTTCCGGCTCCGTCATTTCCCATTCATGTCTACGCGGTCATGCTTGCCTCGGGCAATGTGATCAGCCTCGACTGCACCGCTCCCGACCGATTCCTTTCCCAGGTGGCCACCGTCGCCGAGCACCTTTACCCCCGTCCCAAGGTGCTCATCCTCAACTATCCCCATAATCCATCGACCACGGTCATCGAGAAGGACTTCTTTGTCGATGTGGTCGCCCTGGCCCGCAAGCACGGCTTCATGGTCATCCACGATTTCGCCTACGGTGATGTCTGCTATGACGGATATCAGGCACCCAGCTTCCTCAGCGCCCCCGGAGCCCGGGATGTGGGTGTGGAAACCACGACGATGAGCAAGGGTTACAACATGGCCGGATGGCGCGTGGGATTCGCCGCGGGCAATCCGGAAATGATTCGCGCTTTGGCCACCATCAAGGGGTATTACGACTACGGCCTTTTCGCGCCGATACAGATCGCGGGTATCGTGGCCCTGCGCCATTGCGAGGACCTCGTCACTGAACAGGCCATGATCTACCAGCGCCGAAGGGATGTGCTGGTTGATGGCCTGAGGCGGCTTGGTTGGCAAGTCGACGCTCCCAAGGCCACCATGTTCGTTTGGGCCAAATACCCCGATGAATGGCAGCAGAGATTGGGATCCATCGACTTCGCGATGAAACTCCTTGAGGAGGCGGAAGTCGCCGTTAGCCCGGGTCGAGGCTTCGGCGAGGCCGGGGAAGGCTACCTCCGCCTCGCCTTGGTTGAAAACGAGCAGCGCCTCAGGCAGGCCGTCAGGAACATCGGGCGTTGCCTCCGCCCCGAGACGGTTTCAGGCTGATTCATTCTTTTCAATTCCTCTTTCAGGCCCCGGTGACCGCCACTCCGGGGCCGAACTGTTTTTCCAACCGTATACTGGCCATCGGTGTTCGGCGCATGCAGCCCGCCAAGGCCACGGAGTCGATCGATGTCCACCGT
>JAGWVO010000189.1 GCA_018970845.1 Planctomycetota bacterium | reverse complement strand
ACCAGGCCAGTCCATGCCCAAGGCCGCCGTCCCCCGGCGGCACGACTAGGTTCACCGTCTCGGCCGTGTCGCCCACGGCGGTGGCGCATTCGTCATAGAGCCAGTCGGGGATGCCGGCGGCGCGCGCGGCCCAGTCGCGCAGGTCGGTGCGCCTGACACCCAGCCGGGGCCTGCGGCCTGACAAAAAATGAATGGCCCACGCCGCGTCGGCCGGCGGCGCCACGCGGAAGTAGCGGGTGAGCGCGGCGACCTTGTCGCCTGTGCGCGACGATCCGTCGAGTTCGCGGTAGAGGCCGGCGAAGAGTCTCATGGCGACTCCCCACCCCCGGGCGCGTCGTCCGCCTCGCCCGTCCAGCGCGTGGCGAGCGGCCCCGCCTGCAACCCCTTTTCGGAGAGAAATCGGCTCAGCACCGAAACCTGCCCATGCGTGACCAGAACCCGCTCGGCCCCCGTGGCCTTGACGGACTCGAGCAGGCCGGGCCAATCGGCATGGTCGGATACCACGAAACCGCGGTCGGCCCCCTGCCTGCGGCGCGAACCGCGCACCTGCATCCAGCCCGAGGCGAACGCCACCGAGGCGTCGCCGAATTTGCGCATCCAGGGAGATCCCTGAGCCGAGGGAGGGGCCAGGACCAGGCAGCGCCCCCAGCCTTCCGGCGGGGGCCCATCCGCCGCGGCCCTTGTCGCCGGCAGTGAAACTCCGGCCTCGCGGTAGGCCGCCGTCATGCCGGCGACGGCTCCATGCTCGATGATCGGGCCGGGGCCGTCGTTTCCCACCATGGCCAGCAACCGTTGCGCCTTGCCCAGCGAATAGCCCAGAAGCACCGCGGCGCGGCCCTGCCCGGCGCATTCGTTCCACCAATCGAGGATTTCCAACCGAAGCCCGCCCGCCGGACTCCAGCGGTAAATCGGCAGTCCGAATGTCGATTCGGTGATGAACACGCGGCAAGGCACCGGTTCAAACGGGGCGCAGGTGGGGTCGGCGCCGTCCTTGTAGTCGCCGCTGGCCACCCAGACATCGCCCTTGTGTTCCACGCGCACCTGCGCCGATCCCAAAATGTGTCCCGCGGGGTGAAGGGAAATGCTGACGCCGTTGTGGACAACCGTTTGGCCGTAGGAAACGCCCTCAAGGGGCGTGTCCTTCCCGAGGCGGGCGCGCAGCACGGGGAGCCCGTCGGCGGCGGCAAGGTAATGTCCGCCGCCAGGGCGGGCATGGTCGGAATGACCATGGGTAATGACGGCCCGGGAAACGGGGCGCCAGGGGTCGATGAAAAAATCACCCGCCTCGCAGTACAATCCCTCGGCGGTGACTCGCAGCAATTCGCCCATGAAACCATGGTAAGTGGCGTTCGATGGATTGGATGGAAATGGAATTCGGCCTGCCCGACGAGGAAGCGACAGCGCGCGCCGGCCGCCACCTGGGAAGGTTGGCGTTCCCGGGCATGGTCGTGGCGCTGATGGGCCCGCTGGGTGCGGGCAAGACCGCCTTCACCCGCGCGATGGCCGAGGGGCTCGAGGTTGGCGACCTCGCCTCGGTGAGCAGCCCGACCTTCACCCTGATGCAGCATTACCCGGGCCGGCTCATGATGCATCACTGCGACGCCTACAGGCTGAAGAACCCCGCCGAGTTCGACGACCTCGGGGCGGCGGAGTGGCTCGGTTCGGGAGGAGTGTTCGTGGTGGAGTGGGCCGACCGCGTGGCGCACCTCCTGCCCGACGACCTGCTCGCGGTGCGGCTGGAAGTGGCCGAGCCGCGCGGGCGGTTGCTCAGGGCCCGGGCGACAGGCCCGGCGCATGGACGATTGCTGGAAGCATGGAAAGGCAGACTCGCTGGTTCATCAGGGGCGTGAGCGATCACCTGTCCGGAATGTCGCGGGTGGCCTCGCGGAACGCCTTGAGGGTCTGCCGGCCGGCCTCGACGGGATCGGGCAGCGGGAAAATCTCGGCCGAGAGGTAACCCTGGTAGCCGGCGCCCTGCAGCAGGCCCACCACGGCCTTGAAGTCGGTATGGCCCAGGCCCATCGCCCGGCGGTTGGAATCGGCGAAGTGGACATGGCCGAGCGAGGCGCCGACCTTGGCGACCGAGGCGGCCCACGAGGCCTCCTCGATGTTCATGTGGAACAAGTCGCCCAGCACCTTGGCGTTCCTGCGGCCGACGCGGCCCAGCAGGTCGAGCGCCTCGTCAACGGTGCGAAGCAGGTTGGTTTCGTAGCGGTTGAGCGGTTCCACGAGGAAGTGCTGCCCCATTTCCCCGGCCACATCGGCCAACTCGGCAACGGCCTCGGCCAACCAGTCGAGCGCCTGCGGACGGCTCACATCGCCTTCGTGCCGGCCCTGCATCGAACCCAGAATCACAGGCGCTCCCAACCTGCCACCGGCAAGGATCATCTCCTTGAGAAATTGGCGGGCCCCGCGGCGGACATTCGCGTCGGCGGAGGTGAGGCTGAGCTTGTGCTTCAGGAAACCGGCGCCCGAACCCAGGGCGGCCAAGCCCAGGCCATGCCGGCGCAGGATGGCGGCGACGGGGTCGGCGGGAAGGGCCTCCGGGCCAGGGGCGAAGATCTCCACGCCGTCAAAACCCAGCGCCGCGGCCTGGTGACACCCCTGGTCGAGGTCGCCATGGAACACGAAGGGTCCCGAGGCGGCCTCGGGAACAAGGCAAATGGTGATGGCGCTGCGCATGATGAAAATTCCGGGGAGGGTTTCCGGAGGCCTTGGTCAAGCTGGCATGGCCGGCACCCGATCCCTAGCTTGTTCTATAGGGAGGATGGCGTCGTGCCGCGCACCAGCGACATCACATTGCGGCAAGTGCAGGAACGCATCAAGCACCTGTACGGCGCCAAGGACGAGGCCCGGGGCGCCAGCGGCACCTTCCTTTGGTTCATGGAGGAGGTGGGGGAATTGGCCACGGCGCTCAGGGGCGGCCAGTCCCATGAGGAAGTGGCGGCCGAGTTCGCCGATGTTCAGGCATGGCTTGCCACACTGGCCAATATCGCGGGCGTCGACCTGGGCGCCGCGGTTTCAACCAAATACGGCCTAAGCTGCCCCGGTTGCGGCAAGGAACCGTGCTCCTGCCCTCCCCACGAAAAACCGTGAGCCGGCTCATGCTGTCCCGTCTTCTGGCCTTCGTGTGGCTCGTTTCCTGCGGTGCCGGCGGCATTCCCGCCGCCCCGGCGCTGGTTTCCGTGTCCGCCGGTTGGCCGGCCCAGGGCGGCCAGGGCGTGGTGAAGGCGGGTTGCCCTTTTCCCATGCGAGCCACCGTGCGGTTGAACGGCCGCGACGATTCCAGGGGTTGCTCGCTTGTGGTGGAATCGCGCGACCCCGCGGGCAACCCGTGCGAGACCTCGTTTTCGTTGGAAGGACTGGGCGATGGCACGCACACGGTGCCCTTGCTGGCGCGACACACCGGCAGCTGGCTGCAGCCTTTGCGGGTGATCCTGCGGCAGGCCGACGGATCCGTCGCCGGCTCTTGGGATATCGCCCCCTCGGCCATGAAATCGCTCGCGCCCCACCAACCTGTCGTGCTGGCCATGGGAGCCAAGTTTCCGGAACTGGAACGCATTTTGGGCAGGCTCGACCGCCAGGCGGCCACCGGAGCGACCGACCAGGCCGACTCCCGCGACGCCGAACCGTATCCGGGCATGGTGCTTGTGGACCAACCCGACATCCTCCCCGTGGATCCATCGGGATTCCTCGGGGTCGACATGGCCATCGTGAGCCTTTCGGACGCATTCATGTCGGCGTGGATGGCCCCCGCGCAGTCTAGGAGGCGGGAGGCGCTGGGTTGCTGGCTGGCCGATGGCGGCCGCTTGGTGGTCGGCGTTGAACAGGGGAACCAGGCCAACCTCGCGGCCTTTGGGAAGTCGCTTCAGCTCGGGGTGAAATGGCCGGCGGAAGCGGCGAAGTCGCAGGAAAGCCGGCGTGTGCCCGTTTCGTCGCTGCCCCGGTGGGTGGCGGGCAACCTGCCCCCGCTGGCGGCGCGCCCGGTGACATCGCTCGAGGCCACCTTGGGCTCGGGTGAGATCCTCGCGAGGGAGCCAAGTCCCGGAAGGGGGCCAAGGCCGATTTTGGTGCAGGGTGGCGCGGGCCGCGGATGGGTGCTGATCTGTGCGGTGGCCCTTGAGCCTTCGGAGGAAACGGCCCGGCAGGAAAAGGAAATCTGGCGCGGGTTCTGGGGCAAGGTCCTGGCCGATGGCGGCCTGCCCGCGGCGCGTTCGTCCGGCTCGGCCTTCCTCGACAACCTCGCCGACACCGGAGTCTCCGTCGTGCCCTTCGGCTGGGTGGTTCTCATTATCCTGGCATTGGGAGCGCTTTTCGGACCGATCGACTACCTGCTGGCCGACCGACTGGCGCGGCGCCCCGCGGCAACCTGGCTCAGCTTCCCTGTCCTGGCCATCGCATCGACGGCCGCGATCCTTGCCGCGACACGGCTCACCCGTGGCGACAAGCCCGTCGAGCGTTGGTTCACCCTGGTGGACCTGGATACCCGGCGGGAATGCCCGCGGGCCTGGGGCGAGGTGATGCTGGCAAGGGTGGATCCGCATGGAAGCCGCCATGATGTCGCGATGTCGCCCGCGGCCTCATGGTTTGAGACCGAGGCGTGGCGCTCCGGCCCGGTGGGCCCCGTCACCGTGGAGGACAGGCCAAGGCCGATGCCGCCCCTGGCCACCCGCGCGGTGTCGTCGCAGGCGCCCGACCTGGGTTCCGTGAACGGCCTCCTTTGCCCGCCGGGAGGGGAGCAGGTGCTCGCGGGGCGCTTCTCCGCCAAGCTGGTGAAAAGTCCACTGGTTTCGTCGCTGAGGCCGTCGCGAACCGCGCCCCATCTTCATGGATCCATCGAGAACCATCTCCCGATCGACCTGACCGATGTCGTGCTCCTGCACGCGGGCCGGATGCAGGCGCTGGGCGACCTGCCGGGCCGGGGCGGGCGCGTGCTGGTGGAGACGATCCGCCTGGGTGATGCCGGGGAAGCCTCCGAAACCTGGCGGGTGCTCATGCACCAGGGGGCCGGAGTGGTGGAAGGCGGGCGGGTGATCGGGGGGCGGGAGCAGGCTCGGCCGGCGTTGCCGGCGGCTTTCCAGCCGTTCCTCTTCGCGCGGCCCGAGGCTTCCGACGCGGCGCGCGCGATGGGCTTGGGCTGGGACCAGTCGTGGCGGCTGCGCCGAATCGAGGACTCGTGGCGCGACGAGGTCGTGCTGGTGGGCCGCGCGGCGTTTTCCCCCGCGAACCTCACCTTGGACGGAGTTCCCGCCACCGCGGATCCGGAAAGGGGAGCCGTCCTCGTCCGGGCCTTCCTGCCGGTGGACCGCACCGTGGAGCCGACGGAATGATCGAGACACGCGACCTCACCAAGACCTACGGCGACCTGTACGCGCTGAACAGGCTCACGCTCAAGCTTGAGCCCGGAGATGTCTACGGCTTCATCGGCCCCAACGGCGCTGGCAAGACGACCACGATGCGCATCCTGGCCACCCTGCTGAACCCCACCTGGGGCGAGGGGTTCGTCTGCGGCCATTCCATCCACACCAACCCGCGCGAGATCCGCCGCGCCGTCGGCTACATGCCCGACTTCTTCGGCGTGTACGACGACATGAAGGTGATCGAGTACCTCGAGTTCTTCGCCAGCGCCTACCGCATCGGCGGAGAGGCCCGGCGAAGGAAATGCGACGAGGTGCTCGACCTCGTGGACCTGGCGTTCAAGCGCGAGGCGCTGGTGACGAGCCTGAGCCGGGGAATGACCCAAAGGCTGGGCCTGGCGCGCGTGCTGCTGCACGACCCGCAGGTGCTGCTGCTGGATGAACCCGCCAGCGGGCTCGACCCCCGCGCCCGCATCGAGATGCGGCGCCTGCTGAAGAAGCTCAGGGGCCTCGGCAAGACGATCATGATCTCAAGCCACATCCTTCCCGAGCTGGCCGACATCTGCAACAAGATCGGCATCATCGAGAAGGGGCAGTTGCTGTTCAACGGCGA
This sequence comes from Planctomycetota bacterium, assembly GCA_018970845.1. Lineage (GTDB taxonomy): Bacteria > Planctomycetota > Planctomycetia > Gemmatales > Gemmataceae > REEB421. The sequence continues at coordinate 1,126 of JAGWVO010000189.1, read as the reverse complement.
TGTCGCCGAGGCGATCAGGCAGGTGCGCCAAAATCCGGTGGTTCGGGTGGGAGTGGCCGACGGCCGCGACCGGGAGGCCGCCGACCTGCTCGAAAAGCATCCCTCCGTGCTTTCCGTCGAGCCGTGCAACGACCCACCCTGCCTGCGGGTGACGCTCGCCCAGGGAACCATCGATCCCGGCCCGCTGGCCGACGCCCTGGTGGGCGCCGGTTTCCGCCTCCGCCTGCTCATGGAGGAGGAGATCGACCTCGAGGATGTCTTCCTCGGCATCACCAAGGGCATCACGAGCTGAGGCCAACGGCATGCGAATCATCGTCACGGGAGGGGCCGGATACATCGGCAGCCACACGGCAAGGCTGCTGGCTGATTCGGGCCACGATGTGCTCGTGTATGACAACCTCTCCCGCGGCCACCGCCGCGCCGCCGAACTGGCCGTCGGCCCCGGCCGGCTGGCGGAGGGCGACCTCCTCGACGAGGACAGGCTCGACCATGCCCTGTTGGCCCACCGCGCCGAGGCGGTGGTCCATTTCGCCGCCTACGCCCTGGTTGGCGAGTCGGTCTCCAACCCAGGCCTCTACTGGCGCAACAACATGGGAGGCACCATGGCCCTCCTCCGCTGCATGGCGCGCCAAAAGGTCGGGCATATCGTTTTTTCCTCCACCTGCGCGGTGTACGGGGAACCCGAGGGGGCCGACATCGTTGAGTCGCTGCCCAAGGGGCCGGTGAACCCCTATGGCGAAACCAAGCTCGCCTCCGAATGGGCGCTGGCGGCCCATGCCCGGGCCCACGGCATCGGGGCGACGGCCCTGAGATATTTCAACGCGGCGGGGGCCGACCCCGACGGCCTGCTGGGCGAGGACCACGACCCCGAATCCCACCTGATCCCGCTGGCCCTCGACGCCGTGGCGTTTCCCGACAGGCAATTGAGGGTGTTCGGGACCGACTGGCCCACTCCCGACGGCACCTGCGTCCGCGACTATGTCCATGTGGCCGACCTTGCCGACGCCCACGCCAAGGCCCTGTCCACCAGCAGGCCGGGCGTCTTCCGCGCCATCAATTTGGGCACGGGCAAGGGAGCATCCGTGCGCGAAGTGATCGACATGGTGGCCCGAGTGACCGGCAAGCC
>JAGWVO010000188.1 GCA_018970845.1 Planctomycetota bacterium | reverse complement strand
GCCGGTGTAGTGCACCTCGACCTTCTTGCCGGCGGTCGCTTCGGTGCCGGTGCCTTCCTTGGTGTCGGTGTATTGCACGCCGCCGGCGGTTTTCTTGGCGCCTTCCGGCACGGCGATTTCAGATGCGACATCCACGAGTTCCACCTCGAAAACCAGGTCGGCCTTGCGCGGAATCGCGGGGGGGCGGCCGTTTTCCCCATACGCCAGATCATACGGAATGAAGAGCTTGCGTTTTCCGCCGACCTTCATGCCGACGATTCCCTCGTCCCATCCCTTGATGACCTGGCCCACTCCGATGTCGATCTCGAGCGGCGTGCCGCGATCGACGCTGCTGTCGAACTTCTTGCCATTCTTTTGGAGCATTCCGGTGTAGTGGGCCTTGATGGGGCTACCTTTCTTGGCCTCGGCGCCTTCGCCGACTTTCAGGTCGAGGTATTTCAGGCCGGAGGCCGTGGTTTTCGCCTCGGGCGGAATTTGGATGGCATCGGTGTCGGCGCACGCCACCACCAGCAGAAGGGGAAGGCAGAAGGCCGCTGTCAGCAGATGGCGCCGGTTGCGCATGGCTGGGATGTTCCTTTCCATCACGGTTTCGACGATTCCAGGCCGGGCAGGATCCCCGCCTGTCTCAGAAGATAATACGAAGTCTGGGCCAGGCCAACGAAGATGATGAATCCCCTGAGCACCGGCTTGGGCAACTTGCGGCCGAAATGGGCGGCAAGGTAGGCGCCGGCCACCGACGCGCCCGCCATGCCCGGCACAAGGGTCCAAACGATGCTTCCCTCCCAAGCGAAAACCGCCACTGAAACGGCGTTGATGCATGCGGCCAGCAGATTCTTGAGTCCATTGACCTGATGCAGGTCGCCCGCCCCCCAAAGGCCAAGGGTGGCCAGCATCAGGATGCCGATTCCGGCGCCGAAGTATCCGCCGTACACCGCCACGGCAAACTGGCAAGCCGAGGCGATCAGGAGCAACCGCATTCCGGGTCGGCCGCTGGCCGCGCCCGGCTTCGCGGCGCCAAGCCAGGGCTGGGCGATGAACAGGACCGAGGCGAACAGGATGAGCCAGGGAACAACCAGCTTGAAAGTACCTCCCGGATCCAACGCCAACAGAAGCGAACCGATCAGAGATCCGGCCAGCGAGGCGGGCAGGAGTCGGCCGAACCACGGCCCCAGCGAGCCGATCTCGCGCCTGTAGGCCCACGCCCCCGTGATGGAACCGGGCAGGAGCGCGATGGTGCTTGTCATGTTCGCCTGGGTGGGCGTCATGAGGGGCAACAGCGCGGGATAGGTGAGAAGCGTGCCACCGCCGGCCAGGGAGTTGATTCCCCCGGCCAACCCGGCGGTGACATAGGCCAGCGCGGTCAGGTCCACGAAACCACCACGCCGAGGTAATTGTCCTTGTCCTTGAGCAATCCCTCGTACGCCTTGCCGATTCCATCCGGACGGATCCGGTGGGTAACGAGCGAATCGAGGTTGAGCCTTCCGTTGGCCAGCGAGGCCAGGAGCCAGTGCTGGGCCTTGTGGATGTCCCAGGTGCCGGCGAGGCGGATATGGGCCGGTTCGAAAAGCATGTTGCCGTGCGCGCCCGACACCTCGATATACCTTCGGTGCAAGTCGTCGTAGAAATTGACATCCTTGGCGATGCCGCGGGGGCTGCCCACAACGATCACCTGCCCGCCATGGCAGGCCAGTCCCATGGCGACGGGTACGGCGTCCGGCACCCCGGTGCAATCGGCCACGATCTCCGCGCCGGTCGAGCCGAGGTGTTGCCGGAGGGAATCCTTGGCCTTGCCATCGGAAGGATCGATGACCAGGTCGGCGCCGGCATCCATGGCCGCCTTTCGCCGCATCGGCACCGCGTCAATGCCCACCACCGGATGGCACCCCGCGGCGCGCAGGCAGCGGAGCGCGAACTGGCCGATCACGCCGAGGCCCAAAACGGCGGCTGAGCGCCCCAGCGTGAGCCCGGCCCTGATGGCCGCCCCCATCCCGTAACGGGCCACGCAGGCCACCGCCGCCTTCTCGAAAGGCAACGACCCGGGCATGCGCCAAACCCGGCAGCGTTCGTGCCCGATGGTGAGGATTTCGTGCGTGGCATGGTTTCCCGGATAGCTGACCCGGTCTCCTGGCTGGAATCCGCCCGGAAAATCCTTGCCAACGGCCACGACCCGCCCGGCGGCCGAATAACCGGGGCGGAACGGGAACTTCCAGTCCGGCATGGAGGGATCCTTCAGCCACTGGTGGGTTCCGGTGTAGACCGCCAGTTCGGTGCCGGCGCTGATGGCGGTGGCTTCGGCGGCCAAGAGAATCTGGTTGGGGGCCGGATCGGGCAGCGTGACCTGACGGATTTCAACCTTGTACGGTTCCACCAAGGTCGCCTGCTGGGCTTGAACGGGCACGGGAAATCTCCTTCGGCTCGCGGAACAACCTGCCGGCATGTCGGGGCCGGCCAAGCCAATACACTAGCACCAAGGAACGACTTGGGGGAGTTGGCATGCTTTGGGACATCGAGATACGCGCCCGGCAGGCGGAAAATGAGGTCGACAGGGTTCGCGGTGAATACCGCCTGCTGGCGCACGCCGAACCGCCCGCCGATTTCATCACGGCGGCCTCGAGGGGTTACCTCGTGGAAGGGGATCTCGACCGCGAGCAGGCGCGGGAACTGGCCGCGCAGGTGCTGGTGGATGAAGTGGCGGAAGTCGGCGCGATCCGGGCGTGGGACGAACCCGCCGAAACCGAGCCGGTGGCGACCGTGCTTCCCCGTCCGGGAGTCATGGATCCCGTGGCCCTGAGCGTCGCCTCGCTGGGACGGGAACTGGGACTGCGGGTGGAGCAGGTCAGGACCTACCGCCGCTATTACGGCAAGCCTCTCGCCGAGGATGTGCGAAACCTGCTGTTCAGGCGCGTCCTGGCCAACGAGGCCGTCGAGCAGGTGGCGCCGGGCTTGCCCAGGATGGACCATTTGCGCCTGGGTTCATCCTACGACTTTGCCCGCCGCGACATCGCCATCCGCGACCTTGACGAGACGGCGCTTGTCGCCCTCAGCAAGGGGATGGGGCTGGCGCTTTCCGGGGCGGAAATGCTGACGATCCAGGCCCATTACAGGGCCCTGTCGCGCGACCCCGTTGATGTGGAACTGGAAACGATCGCCCAGACATGGTCGGAGCATTGCTCGCACAAGACGCTCAAGGGCCGGATCGAGGCGCCAGGCAAGACTTACCAGAACATGCTCAAGGAGACGATTTTCGCCGGCACCGTCGAGGTGCGCAGGCGACTGGGACCCGACGACTGGTGCGTGAGCGTGTTCGAGGACAACGCGGGCGTCGTTCTGTTCGATGAGGAGAACCACCTGGTCTTCAAGGTGGAAACCCACAACAGGCCGAGCGCGATCGAGCCTTATGGCGGCGCCAGCACGGGCATCGGCGGGGTCATCCGCGACGCCTTGGGAACAGGCCTTGGCGCCCGTCCCGTCTGCGACACCGATGTTTTCTGCTTCGGCCCCCTCGACATCGCGGCGCGCGACCTGCCCGAGGGTGTGCTGCACCCGCGCAAGGTGATGAGGGGAGTGGTTTCGGGAGTTCGCGACTACGGCAACCGGATGGGAATTCCCACGGTGAACGGCGCGGTTCGCTTCCATCCCGACTATCTCGCCAACCCCCTCGTTTTCTGCGGCACGGTCGGCCTGCTGCCGGTGAACAGGGCCCGGAAGGAGGTTCGCGACGGCGACCTCATCGTGGCGATCGGCGGGCGAACCGGCCGTGACGGCATCCACGGCGCGACCTTCTCCTCGGAGGGCCTTTCGAACACTTCCGAGAAGACAGCGGGGGGCGCCGTGCAGATCGGCAACGCCATCGAGGAGAAGAAGGTGCTCGAGGCGGTGATGCGCTGCCGCGACAAGGGGCTTTACCGCGCCATCACCGATTGTGGCGCCGGAGGATTCAGCTCCGCCGTGGGCGAAATGGCCGCCGACCTGGGAGCCACCGTCGATCTGGAAAAGGCTCCGCTCAAGTACTCGGGCCTGACCTATGTCGAGGCCTGGATCAGCGAGTCGCAGGAACGGATGGTTCTGGCGGTTCCCCCCGGGAACTGGGACGCCATGCGGAACGAGTGCGCCGCCGAGGGGGTTGAGGCGACCGCCCTGGGCCGCTTCGAGGCCACGGGCCTGCTGCGCCTCAACTGGCACGGGCGGCAGGTCGGGGAACTGGACATGGCCTTCCTGCACGACGGCAGGCCTCCCGTCACCCGCAAGGCCACCTTCGCCGAACCGGTTGAAACCCCTCTCACTCCGCCGGCCGGCGAGGACTTTTCGGCGACCCTGCTCAGGCTGCTGGCCATGCCCGACATCGCCAGCAAGGAATGGGTGATCCGGCAATACGACCATGAGGTGCAGGGAGGCAGCGTCATCAAGCCGCTTGTGGGCCTGCACGAGACCGGCCCTTCCGATGCCGCCGTGGTGGCTCCCGTTCCCGGCAAATGGAAGGCGTTCGCGGTGGGATGCGGCATTCATACGCGGCTGGGACGGATCGACGCCTATGCCATGGCGGCCTGCGCCATCGACGAGGCCGTGCGGAATGTCGTGGCCGTGGGCGCCGACCCGGACCGGATCGCCCTGCTTGACAACTTCTGCTGGGCCGACACCGACCGGCCCGAGGAACTCGGCCTGCTGGTCAGGTCGGCCGAGGCGTGCCACGACCTCGCGGTGGCATGGATGATGCCGTTCATCAGCGGCAAGGACAGCCTCAAGAACGAGTACAAGGGCAAGGAGAGGCGGATCGCGATTCCGCCCACGCTGCTGATCAGCGCGCTGGGACAACTGGCCGACGCCCGCCAAGCGGTGAGCATGGACTTCAAGTCGCCCGGACATCATGTCTACCTGGTGGGCGCCTCGGACGGGTCATTCGCCGGGTCGGCCTACGCCGCGGCGCACGGTCTTGCTGGCGGGCGCGTTCCAAGGGTGAATCCGGGTCCCGCCAAGGCGCTGTTCTGCCGGCTTCACAAGGCGATCGCCAAGGGTCTTTGCCGGGCCGTTCACGACCTGGCCGAGGGAGGCGTGGCGGTTGCCGCGGCGGAAATGGCACTCGCCGGCCATGTCGGATGCGACCTTTCGCACCTGCCGCGGGCGTCGACGGGGCTGAACACGGCGGAGTCGCTCTTCGGGGAATCGCCCACCCGCTTTCTCGTGGAGGTTGCTCCCGACAAGGCCGACGCGTTCGAGAAAGCCATGGCCGGTTCGCCCTGTCACCGCGTCGGCGTCACCACCCGTGAGATGCGCGTGCGCGTCGCCGGCAGCGACGGAACCTGGGTCGTATGGGCCACGATCGACGACATCACCAAGGCCTTCAGGGGTTCGATTCCCACCCTGCTGGGGGAACCGTGGTCGTCGGGCGGGGCCAATCCAGCCGCGGGGTGACCAACCTTCAATTTCCTCCCAAAAACCTCAGGAGCATGCCCGGGGTCATCAGTTGCCGCATGGCGGCCTGCCTGATTTTTCCAAGCGATTCCTTGCTTTGGGGAACCATCGCGACAAAGCACAGGCACATCTCGTTTTCCGTTTGCTCACCCCACCTGACCCGGCCGGGAGGCGACTTGGGATTGCGCGGGTTGGCGGCGCTGTTGTCGTAAAGGGCGTCGACCTCGAATCGGGAACCGGCCGGCACCTGAACGGGTTGCCGGAAAAGGTAGGTGTCCTGCCAATTGAAATCCCAGTCGCGGATCCAAATGAGGGGAATTTCACCTCCGTCGGGCTTCACCACGCGAACCTTCATCTCCTTGCCCACGAGGTGCATGTGGGGAGTGACCCCGATGACGGTGACAGGTTCGGGCGTGGTGAAACGCACCGAGCGTTTGTAGGCGGGTTCGCCGGGAGGGATATCGATGTCCCGGGAGGCCAGGGGAAGGTTGGAGACCAGTTTCTCCGCGGGCTTGGGCGTGAAGTACAGGCCGATCTCGCTGGTGTCGGTTTCTTGCTTCCCCGAGGGATGGTAATGAACCTGAAGGACGATGTCGGCGCCGGCTTGAATCTCCCTTCCCGTTCCATCAGGCAGCCTGCGGGGGAAGTTCCCCGGGGCCCATCCACCCAACCCGCCCGTCGGCATGATTCCCACGCCGCCGAATGTGGAATAACCGGGGCCGGGATGGGCCTCATCCTTCCTGCGGGCCTGGCCGGTGCCATCGAGGAACACCAGCGCGTGGTGAACCACCCGCCTGTTGCCCGGGCGGAACTCCATGGCGGCGACGGTGCGCCTCTCGTTGAGTCCCGACGGGATCACGAACACCTGGAAAATGTCCCGGCCCTCGGCCGGAATGGTGAAAGGCTCGACCATGCGCAGCACCATGTCGGGCTTGCCCAGTTGCCAGCCGTCGTGAAACTCCGGCGGCTTGGGTTCGGCATGGGCGTCGCCCCGGGGAGCGCCAGCGGCGGCCCAGGCCGTTATCGAATCAATTTCCGATTCTGAAAGTCTTCTCTCGTCGAAAAAACTCCCATGCCCCGGTTCAGCCTTCCATGGTGGCATCCGCCGCGAACGGCATGTTTCGGCGATGAATCCCGCCCGCTTCCTGACATCCTCGTAGGCAAGCAGAGGGAATGGCCCGACCTCGCCCGGCCTGTGGCAACCGGCGCAATTCTTGTGCACGATCGCGGCCACGGATCCGCTCCAGGTCGGTGGCGCGGCCGCCATCGTCAAACCCGCCAGCAACGCGATCATGGGTTCACTCCTTGCCCAGCGAATCAAGCGGTTGGGGCAACGGACAACCAAACGGTTCCCCGCCCGGCGCGGGGACAGGCCTACCCTCGATGAACGCGGCAAGGGCGTCGCGCAAGTCGTGCCGGGTGGCCGCGGGCCGACGGATGCCCTCGGGAGTCCTCAGGTCGTCAATCCGCCCGCGGTAAACGACGCGGCCGCTCGCATCGGAAAGAACCGCCTGGGGAACCAACCGCACCCCCGCGGCGCGAGCCAAAGCCTGATGCGCGTCAACGGCCACGGCAAATCCCAGGCCATGCTCGCGCGCATGCTCCTCCGCCTTGGCCGGGGTTAGGGATGGATCGGAATGAACTCCCAAGACGGCGAGGCCAGCCTTGGAGGCGGTTTTGGCGATTCGAGC
>JAGWVO010000187.1 GCA_018970845.1 Planctomycetota bacterium | reverse complement strand
CGATGCGCATCCCGTAGAACGAGCGGTACACGAAGAAGGCCGACACCGCGAAGAACCCGGCGGCCAGCGCGTGCGTGAGGCCGGGGTTGGTGGCTCCCAGCTTCTCCGCCAGCTCCACGGCCAGCAGGCCGAACAGCGTGGTGAACTTGATGACCGGGTTGAGGGCGACGCTGGAAGTGTCCTTGAACGGGTCGCCCACCGTGTCGCCAACCACCGTGGCCTTGTGCAAGTCGCTGCCCTTCTCCTTGAGTTCCACCTCGACGATCTTCTTCGCGTTGTCCCATGCGCCGCCCGCGTTCGCCATGAAGATGGCCTGATAAAGGCCGAAAATGGCGATCGAGAACAGGTAGCCGATGAAGAAGTACGGGTCGATGAAGGCAAATCCGAGGGTGATGAAGAACACTGACATGAAGATGTTGAACATTCCCAGTTGGGCATACTGGGTGCAGATCGCGACCACCTTCTTGCTGTCCTCGACGGATGCCTTGGTGACCCCGTCGAGCCGGATGTTCTTCTTGATGAACTCGACGGCCCTGTAGGCGCCCGTGGTGACGGCCTGGGTGGAGGCCCCGGTGAACCAGTAGATGATGGCGCCGCCACTGATGAGTCCAAGGACGAAGGGCCCATAGAGAAGCGACAACTTCTCAATGGCCTCCTTGTTCGTGGTGCCGTCCGTAAGGCCCATGATGATCGAGAAGATCATCGTGGTGGCACCGACGACCGCCGTGCCGATGAGCACGGGCTTGGCGGTGGCCTTGAAGGTGTTTCCAGCGCCGTCATTTTCCTCGAGGAGGTGCTTGGCGCTTTCAAAATTGGCATCAACACCGTACTTGTCAAGAAGTTCCTGCTTGATGCCGGGAACCTGTTCAATGAGGGAAAGCTCATAGACGCTTTGGGCGTTGTCGGTCACCGGGCCGTAGGAATCCACGGCGATCGTGACAGGCCCCATGCCGAGGAATCCGAAGGCCACCAAGCCGAACGCGAAGACCGCCGGCGCGACCATCAACCCTTCCAAGCCCTGGTTGGCCATGAGGTAGGCCACCGCCATGAGCGCCACGATGCTGAATCCGAGCCACAGGCATGAGAAGTTGCCTGCAACCATTCCGGAGAGGATGTTGAGCGAGGCGCCGCCCTCCCGGCTCGAGGTGACCACTTCCTGCACATGCCCGGACGATGTGGAGGTGAACACCTTCACAAGTTCGGGAATGATCGCGCCCGCGAGGGTTCCACAGGAGATGATGGTCGAAAGCTGCCACCAAAGGCTTGTGTTGCCACCGAGGCTGGGAATCACAAGCCAAGAAACGACATAAGTCAGGGCGATCGAAATGATGCTCGTGATCCACACCAGGCGGGTCAGGGGCATCTCGAATTCCATCTTGGGGGCGTTGCCATACTTGGCCTCGGTCAATTTTTCGTTGAGGAAGTAGGAACCGGCCGAGGCGATAACCATCATGACGCGCATGACGAACAGCCAGACAAGCAACTGCACCTGCACCTTCTCAAAATCGGCACCGGCCGTTTTCTGGGTGACGGCCAGCAGGATGAAGGTGATGAGGGCGACGCCGGTGACGCCGTAGGTCTCGAAGCCATCGGCGCTGGGGCCGACCGAGTCGCCGGCGTTGTCGCCCGTGCAGTCAGCCACGACACCGGGGTTGCGGGCGTCGTCTTCCTTGATGTCGAAAACGATTTTCATGAGATCCGACCCGATGTCGGCGATCTTGGTGAAGATGCCGCCGGCAATGCGCAGGGCCGCGGCGCCAAGGCTCTCGCCCACGGCAAAACCAATGAAGCAGGATCCGGCGTATTCGGCGGGAAGGAAGAGCAAAATGCAAAGCATCAGGAACAATTCCACGCTGATGAGCATCATGCCGATGCTCATGCCGGCCTTCAGCGGAATCGCGTAAACGGGATACGGAAGTCCCTTGAGGCTGGCGAACGCCGTGCGCGAGTTGGCAAAGGTGTTCACCCGGATGCCAAACCATGCGACACCATAACTGCCCAGGATGCCGATGATGCTGAACAGCACGATGATGGCGACCTGGGTGTGGGATTTCTGGAGCAGCCAACCGAAGTACATGACGATGACGGCGGCGATGATGGCCCATAGGACCGCGAGGAACTTGCCTTGGTTGATGAGGTAGGTTTTGCAGGTTTCGTAAATGAGTTCGGAAACCTCGAGCATCGATTGGTGGACCGGCATGCCCTTGAGTTCCAGGTAAATCTTCATGCCGAAGTACAGTCCGCCAAAACAGACAAGAAGGCCACCATATAGCAGGATGTAACCGCTGACTCCGAAGAATGTGGCCTTGCCCAAATCGGGCAGCACGAGATCGGCCTCGCTCACATGCTTGGTTTCACCGGACCCGGCGGCATGAGCCGCGGCCGGGGTTTCGCCCGGGGCCGTCTCCTTGGCTTGGAGGGTTGGGCCGTAGAAGGAAACAAGGGCCACAAGTGCCAATGCAATGAGGCATATGCGGGACATTGATCCGGAAAGCATGGGGGGAATCCAATTCCAGGGATGAAAACCGGTCAGCCTTCAGCTTGGAATGCTGAATCCTCATAAACTATTCAGCATATGGCAGGCGATCAAGAACCCCGTGATTCTTTCCTGCCTCGCCATTCAGCTTGTCCAACCCGGCAAGCCCGGCTTGACGATCTCTTCAAGCTGGCATGAATCAGGGATTCCCCGCCCGCTCGCATGAGGAAAAGGCGATGCCACAGCGCAACTCCTTCCGACTGGCAATCATCGGACTGGTAGCCTTTGCGGCATGGCTTGCCTACCGATGGCCGGGCAACGCCGAGGGATTGGCCGAAGGACCATCCAACGACAAACCCAACGATCCACCTTTGCTGGCTGGGGTCGCCAAGGTTGAAATTACCGCGAAAGACAAGCTTCCCCCAGGCGATCCACTCTTTGCCAAGGCCCTGGTCATCAAAAAAGGCCAAGAAACCATCGCAGTGGTCACCGTCGATGCCGTGGCCATTGGTGGAATTGGTCCGATCGGTGACGATTTCATGCCCAAGCTGAGGGAATCATTGGGGCGGGAACCGGGACTGGCTCCCGACCGCCTTCTGGTGAATGCCAGCCATTGCCATGGGATCGTTGTTCCGAATGCCTGGGAATTGGCGGCGGGCGCCGTGCGGCAAGCCACCAAGGCCATGGTGCCGGTGCGCGCGGGCACCGGTATGGCCCATGAGAACCGAATCCAGGAGAACCGGAGGCTTCGGTTGCGCGACGGGCGGGAATCCGATGTCCGTCACGCCTACTCGCTACCCCCCGACGAACTGGTGGCGGGCGCTGGGCCGGTCGATCCTGAAATCGGCATCCTGAAGCTGGAACGGATGGATGGATCCGTCTTGGCCGTGCTTTACAACTTCGCATGCCACCCGATCATGGGGCGCGCCGATGGGGGCAACACGGCTGACCTCAGCGGTTTCGCCTCCAAGGTGATCGAAGACAGCCTTGGCCGCGGGTGCGTCGCCTTGTTCATCCAGGGATGTGGTGGGGACATCAACCCCGCGCGCTACAAGGATGTCAGCCAACCGCGTGACGCCGAACCCCTTGGAAACACGCTTGGCCTAACCGTGCTTCGTGGCGTTAACGAGATTCGCTGCGGCGATGACCGTCGATTGGCGATGTCCCGCCAAGTGATGAGCCTGCCGCGGGCAAACCAGACAGCGCGGATCGCATCACTGGAAGCTGAAAGGGACAGGCTCGTGAAATCGCTCAAGGGAACCACCCTCGACCTGAAAACCTTCCTTCCGCTGGCCGTGCGGTATCAACTCGACCCGAGGCACCCTTCCTATTCGTCCCACGCCTACCTGACTGAAAAATCCCGTGGCCAGTCAGGACTCGAAAAACTTGATGAGCAGAACAGGGCTGCATTGGCGGCCTATGTCGCCAACATTCGGACCATGGAGGAACTGACCCGGATCCAGACCAACCTGGCCCTTCTGGAAAGGCACCGGAAGGATGGAGAAAAGGCCGGGTGGACAAACCTCGAGGCGGAAGTGATGGCGATGCGAGTGGCAGGATTCGCAATGGTGACCTTTCCGGGTGAGGTCACCACACAGGTAGGGCTGAACATCAAGAAGGCGAGTCCCGTGAAACCGGCTTTTGTCGCTGGTTACACGAATGGGTATCTTTTCTATGCTCCCACGGCAGAACAGGCCCGCAACCCGGGATCAGCCCAGGAGGACAGCGACTGCAAGCTGGCCCCGGAATGGCAGGCGATGTTCGAGGAAAAAGCCGCGCGCATGCTCGGGGGTATCTAGAGCCAGTTTCAGTTCTTTGGATTGGTTGAAACACATGTCCCTAAAGTCATTTCCGAATCATGCCCGTTCGCCTTTCACTTCGGCGCTTTGCACCTCCGTTCTTGGCTCTATTTGTTTCCAGAATTGATTCTTTTTTGTCGGAATATCCCAATTAAAGCTTGGGTAAAGACCATGGAACTAAGCAATTGAGAGCATACTTATGTGCCGAATCCAAACCTTGCTTTGAAATCCAATCGTAATGGGATTTTGGGAAAAGCCTCGTATCAATTGCCGCAGCATTTTGAAGGCTGCGCGAAGGCGCGATGAGAACCTGACTCAGGGTAAAGCCCGCGTGGCCCTGACCTTGAAACGCACCCCGTCCACCTCGAACAAACGGCCTATGCTGGAGGCGACCAGCAACGGGTTGCCGCCATCAGGCGCCGCGATTCCGGTGAGGGCCGCGGAATCCAGCCCGATCGAGGCGGCCTCTTCCTTGGAATTGATATCCCAGACGCGGAGGGAGCCGTCCCGGCCAACCGAAATGATTCGGGAACCGGATTGTGCGAAGAGAAGACCCGTCACGCCTCCCTTGTGCCCCGGGAAACTGGTGATCAGCTTGCCCGACTGCAAGTTCCAAAGCATCACGAGCCCATCGTCACCACCCGTGGCCAGCCGGTAGCCATCGGAAGCAAAGGCCAGGCACGATATCTCGTGGCGGTGAGCCGCCCGCCCCGATGTCTGTTCAAAGCTCTCGCAATCCCAAATGCGCCAGAAACGGTCAGCGGCGCCGCTGGCGACCATGCTCCCATCGGGCGAGAAGGACAAGGAGGCCACCTGCTCCTCACTTCCCTTGAGAACGGCCAACAGTGTCGCGGAGGAGATGTCCCAAAGCCGGATGGTCCGGTCGCCGGAAGCCGAGGCCAGCAACCTCCCGTCCGGGGAGAAGGCCAGCGCGCGAATCGTCCATGCATGGCCGCGGAATGTGGCGTCGCGTTCGCGAATGGACAGGTCCCATAGGTGGATCAGGTTGTCGGCGCTCCCTGTGGCGACCCTCATGCCGTCGGGATGAAAAGCGATAGCGGTCACCGGCTTTTCATGGGCGACGACGACCCAGTCAGGCGCGGGTTTGCCTAATTCCCTCAAGACAAGGGTGTTGTCCAGCCCGATCGCGACAAACCTTCCCTGGCGGTTGGCGGCTATGGGCACAAGCCTCGCAACCGTGGAACCCGAGAGGATCCGGCTCCTGCGGATGGCAAAGGGCACCGCCGTCGCAGCGGCGAGCGCCAGCATTGACGCCGTCAGGGTGATTCGCCAGTTGATACCGAAGGTGAGTCCGGCCAAGGCGATCATCGCCGCGATAATGCCGCCAACCGCGGCGCCAAGCCATGGCGAATCCGCAAAAGGTTTCTTTTCCGGAGGACCCGTGTCGTTCTTGTCGCCGGAACCGTTCGCGGTCTTCCGCTGGGAAGGGTCGGATCCGGGCCGATATTCTCCGGGAAGAGGTTCGGGGCTTGAATCGGGGGAAGCCGCCTGCCTGAGCAATTCATCGACCCAAGGGATCTCGTCGGGTGCCTGCCGACAGGCGGCGGCCAGGGCGTTGGCCATCGTGCTGATCTCGGGCCGCGGGTGAGCCTTGAGTAGGGCAAGCAGGCGCGACTGGTTCGGCCGCAGGTAATCAAGGGCGCGGAAAATCAAGTTCCGCTTGATATGGAATTTGTTCCAAAGCTTCCCTCCCTCCTCGCGCAACGCGGCGAAGGTGAGGGCGATGACCAAGGCGGGAAACCTGTCGAGATAGCGGTGATACGGCTCGCGGGCGCGGTAGGGATGCTGGTAGGCGCGGTGGCCAGTCTCAAGGGAAGGCAAGTCGGCGATGTCCTCGAGCCACATTCCGTCGAGGTCGACCAGCTTGACGCTGTAGCGCATCGGCCCCTCGGGAACGAGGAGGATGTTGTGGTGCTGCAGGTCTCCATGGGCCGTGCCCGAGGCCCTCAACTGGGCCACAAGGCGCATCCAGATCGTGAACAACGCCTCGCACACCTCGGGTGAGCCATGGTGTTCCTCCAGGAACTTGTGGAGGCAAACACCTTCCACCCAAGGCATCTGCACAATGGGCAGGACCTGGTCCCCGATGAGCAGGCCCTTCTCGTGCCATGTAAATTTGACGAGATAAGGAAGATCGTGATTGGAAAGATAGGCGCTGATGCCCCTGTAACGGCGGCGAAGCCCCGGAGTTTTCTTGTGGAAGCACTTGATGGCCCAGCGCCTGCCATCGGGAGTGGTGTATTCGAAGACCGCGCCGAATCCGCCGACATGGGCCTTCGGCAGTCCCTTGTCGTCCAGGCGAACGGATCCACCGACCAGCGCGGGAACCTGAAGGATCCTTTCGGGATGCCGCCAGGCAAGCACATACTGTTTGGCGGAAGGCCAGCGCATGGCGTGCCCCGGTAATCCGAACTGATTCCTTGATTCTATGCCCCGGGGCGGGATTCGTCATTCGGTGAAACCAGCCGGCACACCACGGACGCGTCAAGCACCGACAGGTTGGGCACCACCATCGAGGCGCCCGCCGCCCGCAGCGCTTCCTCCGAGTGGTGGGCGACGAAGGTGACGGCGATGCTCCTCATCCCTGCGGCGGTTGCCGCCTCGATGCCGGCGACGGCATCCTCGAGGACAACGCATCGGGAAGGCTCCACTCCCAGTCGGCTGGCTCCCTTCAGGAAAACCTCGGGGTCGGGCTTGCCCCTGCTTGTGTCCTCCATGCCCACCAAGGCGCCCAGAAGTTTGCCAATGTTGGTCAGTTCAAGGATAAGCTCAAGGTTTTCCCTAGGCGCGCTTGAGCCAATCGCCTGCTTGGCTCC
>JAGWVO010000186.1 GCA_018970845.1 Planctomycetota bacterium | reverse complement strand
TGGATAACCCTGCGCGGCCAGAACCACGCAAATGGAGGGCCTTGGATCCCACTCGACCTTGTCCGCGAACTCCTCTAGCCTCTCGTCCACAACGGCCTCCAGCAGGTCGAGGAGATCTGTTTTCAGCCGCATCAGCACTGGCTGGGTTTCCGGATCTCCAAGCCGGCAGTTGAATTCAAGGACCTTAGGCCCCTGGGGGCAAAGCATCATGCCAGCGTAAAGGCAACCCTTGTAGGGGCTTTTTCGGCGCTTCATCGCATGGATGGTGGGAATGAAAACCTCCTCATCAATCTTTTCAAGGATTTCAGGGGTCGCCACGGGTGCGGGGCTGTAGGCTCCCATGCCTCCGGTGTTGGGGCCCTTGTCTCCATCGAAGGCCGCCTTGTGGTCCTGCGCCGCTTCAAGGCGCATGACGCAGCGTCCCGATACAAGGGCCAGCACGCTCAACTCCTGCCCCTGCAGGCGGCGTTCGATCACAACCTGTCTGCCCACTCCTTTGCCAAATTCCTCGCGGACCATGATCCTTTCAACCGCCCGACGCGCCTGCTCGGCGTTATCGCAGACGATCACACCCTTGCCTGCGGCGAGTCCGTCCGCCTTGATCACCAGGGGCTCAATTTGGCTGTCGATGTAGGTGCGCGCGATCTGGGGGTGGTCGCAGACCTGGAAGTCGGCCGTGGGCACGAGGGCTTCCCGCATCAGCGACTTCGAGAAAACCTTGCTGGCCTCCAGTTGCGCCGCCGCCTTGCTGGGGCCGAAGACGCGAATTTTTTCCGATTCCAAAGCGTCGACGATTCCCGCCGCGAGCGGATCTTCCGGCCCGACAACGACCAGGCCAATCGACTCGGACTTGCAGAAGGCGACACATGCCTGGAAATCAAGCGGATCCAGCCGGGCGGGAATGATCTTACCGCCCGGGCCTCCGATGGTTCCCGCGTTGCCCGGTCCCACAAAAACCTTTTCAGCGCGACTTGAGCAGGCCAACTTCCACGCCAGGGCGTGCTCCCGCCCGCCCCTGCCGATGACCAGTACCTTCATGGAAACTCCCGTCAGGCGGTGGTGGCCAAAAACGACTTGACCTGTTCCTGGCCCAGGCGGTCGCAGAAATCGCCGAAGCTCTCCGAGGGAACGCGTTCCGCCTTGAATCGCACCAGGAGGGGTTTCAAGGTGCTCACGATTTCCGAGCGCGGAACAAGGTCCTTGGCCTGGAAATTGAGGCGATCACCCAGAATCCTTCCTCCGAGGAACATGAGGTATTTGTCCCCGGAACGGCCCACCAATCCGACATCGGAGGTGTAGGGGCGGACGCAACCGTTGGGGCAGCCGGTCATGCGAATGGAGAGTTTTTCCGATTGGAGTCCCAATTCCGTGAGCACGGCTTCCATTTCGTCGATCACGCCGGGCAGGGTTCGCTCCGATTCGCAGATCGCGAGACTGCAGGTTGGAATGGCGGGGCAGGCGAGGCTGTACCTTTGCACATTGGATATTTCACCGGGAAGCCTGATGCCATGTTCCCGGAGCGACTTCTCAATTTTTGGCAATGCGGAGTGATCAAGGTCGCATAGCAGGATGTCCTGCTGGGCCGTCAAACGCACCTCGCACCCGAGTTCGGAAATCAGCGTTCGCAAGGCCGTTCGCAGGCGGAATCCTTCCTGATCCTTGATTCTTCCGTTTTCGACGCTGATGCCGTACCAGAACTTTCCATCTCCCTGGGCGTTCCAACCGAGGTGGGTTTCGTGACCAGTGACCGGCATGTTCTTTGGCAAGGCGAGTTCAAAGGGCAGGTAGCCTTTGAGAATCTCGCGCACCTTGTCGATGCCGAGGTCGGCGACCAGGTACTTGATCCGCGCCCTCTTCCTGTCCGACCGGTTTCCATGGTCGCGGTAGAACTTCACGACGGCCTCCGCGGCGGGCAGCAATTGGGCGCGGGTACAATAAAGGATTCTCTGGCCCAGGTGGGCGAAGGTGTCGGCCCGCCCGTGGGTCCGCCCCATGCCTCCGCCGGCCATCAGGTCGTAGCCGACAATCTCGCCATCGCGCACATCCGCGAGCAGTCCGAGATCCTGCGCGAAAATATCAATGCAGTTGTCGTCCGGTAGGGCGAAGCCGGTCTTGAATTTCCTCGGCAGATAAACCTTCCCGTAGATCGGTTCGTAATCCTCCGCGGGGGCGCCCTCCGACCGGCCGTTCACCCAGATTTCGTGGTAGGCGGTGGTTCTCGGTGCCAAGTGCATGGCAAGGGCGTGGCAATCCGCCTGGAGTTGGTCGTGGACCTTGCTGTTGCGAACGGGGGCGGGGCAGGCCATGACATTTCTGTTGACATCTCCGCAAGCCGCCAGGGTGCTCAGCATGCATTCGTTAATGGCCGAGATAAGAGGCTTGAGGCCTTTCATCAGGATTCCATAAAACTGCACGCTTTGACGACTCGTGAGCCTGAGGGTGTTGTTCGCATGCTTGCTGGCCAGTTCATCGAGCACCAAGTACTGCCGGGCGGTCAGTTTGCCTCCCGGAATGCGGCCCCGAACCATGAACATGTGGTATTTGCCGCCCTGGCCGTCCTGCCGGTTGGCCTTGCGCGCGTCCCTGTCCTCCTGCTGGTAACTGCCGTGGAATTTCAACAGCTGCTTTTCAGCCTCCTCGAAATGATCCGATCCTGATGCCATCACGGCGGCGATTCCGCCCCTGAGAGCGTTGCTGGAGGCCTTGATGCCCTCAACCGGTGAAGGTGCCGCTGGTCCCTTGGCTGGCTTCTCTTCCGACATCGATGGATTCCTTCGTGTCCCTTGGTCCTTCCGAGTCCTCATTTCGCATTCTGTCAGGTGAGAGGTAGGATAGAAAGTGGCATTCCCAAGCTCGACCCGATTGGGCCTTGTGTTTCTGAACCGGCCGCAGCTATGGCTTTATGTCGATCAACCTCTTCTCAAATCCCGGGAGAACGCGGAGATGAAAGCCCTGATCCTGACGGCTGAAGGTTTCGAGGATCTGGAAGTTCACCTGACATGGTACCGCCTTCTGGAGGAGGGAATCCAAACCTCGCTGGCGAGTCCCACCGGCATGGCGGTGACGGGATTGCATGGCTACCGGATCGATCCTGATTTGTCGCTCAAGGAGATCAACCCCAATGATTTTGGCATCCTGGTCCTGCCGGGGGGCGCCGCTTCCGAAAGGCTGAGGCAGAGGGAAGAGGCCCTCGATTTGGCTCGAACCTTCCTCGACGAAGGCAAGCTGGTGATATCAATCGGCCGGGGCGCGCAGATTCTCATCAGCGCCGGAGCGATCAACAATCGCCGCGTGACCTGCTCGATGGCGATACGGGATGATGTCAAGGCAGCCGGGGCCACCTACACGGATGACCCGGTTGTCGTGGACAACAATTTGGTCACCTGCGCCCATTCGGAAGACTTGCCTGGAATGTTCCGCACAATCATCCCCGTTCTTCCCGTTTCTTGAGCGAAAGTCGTCGCGGAAGCCATGACGGCAATGAGGTGGACTCGGCCCGGGCGCTTGCCCGGGCCTTTTTCTTGCCAAACGGAATTCATTTCACCAGCATGTCGATGTTGCCGGAGTGGCTTCCGAATTCCGGAGCATAGAGGCACTGGATGCTGGCATGGCCGGCGGGATAACTTCCACGGTGCTGAACCCTGAGGGAGTATTCGAATACATAAACCCCCTTGGGAAGGTATTCAAGGAAGAAGTGGCTGGCGGTGTCGCGGGTCGTCTCGTAATATCCCAAGCCGTCCCGGAACTTGTAGGCGCTCAGCACATTCACCGGCTCGGTTCCGCTGCCGCGGTTGTCCTTGAGATGGACGAACTCCATGTCACGGTCGGACTTCAAGATGATCCGGACCACGACCTCGTCCCCCACCGACCAAGCCTCGCCATCACCCAATGGAGAAATCACAGGGCCTGATGCGGTATGGGTGCGCCTGAACAGTTTTTTCTCGACCTTGAGGGCTGTTCCCTCGTGGGGTGTCACCTTTGCGATGTCCTCGAAGTAACTCCAATGGGCGCTTCCCCAACTCACACCCGGGTCGGATTTCCTGAGCGTGATTTCCGCCATGGCCGGGGATATTTCCGCCTTGGTGAATTTTTGTTCGAAAAATCCGGTGCCCGCCTCCAGCCTTTCAGGCTTGATCGCAAGCCCGCCAACGGTGATGGCAACCACCTCATTGGAACCCAGCCACTTGTCTCCCCGCAGCAACAGGGCGTAAATGGCATCCGCGGTCGCCTTGGTTGTCTTCCAATCGCTTGTTTGCTTGTTCTTGAGAAGCCACACCTTGCAATCCTCGACAGCGCGTTGGTCGCTGATCACCTCGTCGAATGCCTCGATCATCATGGCCTGCGTTTCGATCGGCGCGCGAAACCATGAGTGCGACATCTCGAGATCCCGCCAGTACATGCCGAGTTCATCGTCGTTTTTGGACCGTTCGCGGATCGATGCCATGATCTCCCCGGCGGTTTTTCCGTCGTTCAAACGCTTGAGCGCGACGGCAATATGGGCCTGCGATTGCCTGTCGGCCAGCTTGAGCCAATGCTTCGCGGCCTGGGAGGTCCAGTACTCGAAGGAGGCGCGATGGACCGCGTGGACGGGAACATCCTTGAGGAAGAAACTGCGGCAGTAAAGATAAAGGGCGATGGTGGGGCCAAGGTGGTTTTCATCAGGCTTGTGGGCCAGCGCCCATTCATGTTGCTTCCTGGCCCAATCGTCGATTCTGGCGATCGCTTTCACGGCGGGCTTCGTGTCAACGCGGGCACCCAAGTGGCGAAGCCTGCCGAAGCCTGTCGTGATGTACAGGGTGATGTAGTCGTTGCCAGGACCCCCGGGAAACCATGGCCAAGCCCCATCGGGGTGCTGAAGTTGCGCGAGTTTGACGAGAAGCGAGGTGGTTTCCGAATCGAGGCGATTGGAATCGAACAGGATGCCAAGGTTCTTGCGGGCCTGCCCTTCCGAAACGGCCTGCCTTACCCAAGGAGTTTCCTGAAGCAGGATCTGCTTGAGTTCGTTGTTTTTTTCCAAGGGGCTATCCAGCGCGTCCGTCGCCTTCCATAGGTCGAATATCTTCCTGATCCTTGGGTCACTGCCAGCGATATGTCGGGCGATGGCGTTGGCATACAACCTGTTGAAGACCTGTTCCGAGCCCTCATGAGGGTTTTCCATGAGGTAAGGCAGGGCCATCACCGCATACCATGCGGGCTGGCTTGTCATTTGCAAAGAGTACTGCTGGTGAGTCAGCGTCTTGCTGTTGCCCGAGGCCGCCAACCTGGAGAAATCGAATTTTTTCGTCCCGACTCCCCTGATCGGCATCGGAAGCGATTCCTGCACCAGGATCTTCCGAGAAAGAACGGGAATCATCCCCTCCTCGCCGTCAGACAACCGTTCGCTGGCCGCGATCACCTTGTAACCAATGGGCCCTGCGCCATCTGGCACCCGGATGTTCCAGCTCACGACAGCGGATTCCCCGGCGGGCAGGTCGAATGACTTGCCGGCCTGAGCATTGGAGAGTTCGGCGTCGATGGGCTTATCCGTGCGGGCATCGGTCAAGGACAGCCTTGCGGTCCCCTTTTGCCTGGTCGCCCCCTGGTTGCTGATCTTGGCCACGAACTCGATCGCGTCTCCCTCGCGGAGGAACCTTGGGGCGTTGGGTTGCGCCATGAGATCCTTGGAAGTTTCCACCTCCGCCTTGGCGAATCCGCTCCGCATTTCCCTGTCATGGCTGAACGCCATCACTCGCCATTTTGTCAGGGCCTCGGGAATCTTGAATTCGATCCGCACCTCGCCTTCGCTGTTGGACATGACTTGCGGGAAAAAGAATGCCGTTTCCGAAAGGTTGGAGCGGGGCGATATCTTATCCAAATCGGGCGGGGCGGGCGCGCCTTGCTGCTGGCTGGCCTTGTCTTGTTCGATGGAATTCAAGCCTGCACCCGCCATTGGCGCCGACATCGGCACGCCAGCGGCCTTGGCCAGTCCTTCTCCTCCACCTATACCTTCACCCTCGAGGCCATTGGCATCACGATCCGCACGCCTCATTTGAAATTCCCGGGAATAGTTGACCTCGAGCATCGATCTGGGCGTTCCGAAATGGTGTCCACCGCCTCTTCCAAAGTATTCATATCCGGAATAGTTTTGGGTGATCTCATCGGGAAAACCGCGATATGTCAGGTTGACCTGCTTGTGTCTTTCAGGCCAAGCGCCAAGGATTTGACCAAGCCACCTTGGCTGGTTCTCGAATGACATCGTGACATGCGAATGGTCCTGACGGAAAAGGCCGAACCGCTCCATCCATGCATGCGGCTTGAACGCGTCGAGCGACGAGTCGTACATCGTTGCCGCGATCTCCGCCACCGCCTTTCTTGCGTTCGGGCCTGTCACCACCGCGGTGATGGTTTCGGTTTTTCCGGGTTCCATTTTGGAAACCATGCGCTCCCACTTGATGGATAACTCCTTGTTCGTCCAAGGCACATCCACCCGCCGGCTGAAAAGGTATCCCCTGTTGTCACGGACCTGGGACACCCTGACAGTGAATCCACCGCGCATTTCCTCTGAAACGGGTTGCCTTATCACCTGCTGGGTTTTGCCGCTATCAGTCCAAAATGACCTGAAAACCTTGCCTTGGCGCTCAAACTCCACGAACGCCCGCCCGGTTTCATGACCGGTGGCCCATGCCAACTCGAATTCCCGTCCCGGTTCCACGCGCCATTTGGCAGCGACCACATGATTCGGCAATTTGACTTCAAACCTGGCGCTTGAGGTATCGATCACGACGAATTGGTATTTCGCGGAAACAGCCTTTCCGTGACGGTCCGTCGAATCCAGCAAGGCACGGTAGATTCCTGCCGGCAACTTTCCTTCAACGAATGTTTTCCCTTGCCCGTCCGTTGAGAACCCGGTGTCCAGCACGGCGTTGGCCAAGGGCCAACTCACCGGCTTGGATGGATCGGAGACGGGTTCATCCCGATGGTTCATCAGACCGCGCCACGGTTGCCCCGGCAGTTCGGCGCGAACAGCTTTTTCAGGTTGGCGAAGGGCGAAAACCTTCAGCCTTCCTTTCGCGGAGATCCCCTCGCCATCAAGGGTGGCCGTGTTGATGGCCAATCTCACGGGTTTTTCCGTTGTGAGCCATTCATC
>JAGWVO010000185.1 GCA_018970845.1 Planctomycetota bacterium | reverse complement strand
GTGAAGGTCTTGAACCAGTCGACTGCGGCCAGGGTTTTCTGGACCTCGTGGCCGATGATGTGGCGGCCCAATTCGAATGACTGCCGGTATATCCACTCCCTGTGTGGAATATTGGTCGAGATTCCAAGGCTGTCGGTCCGGCTGTGGGTGGTGGCGCGGTCTACCAGCGCGGGGATCACAATTTGGCAACCCGAGGCCAGCATCGCCTCCGTCACCATGGATTCAGGCGCGAAACCCGCGTCGGGAATCAACACCACCCGGGCGCGAACCTTCCCCTTGGGATGAATGAGCAGCCCCTCTCCCCACACACCTTCAAGAACCGGCCATCGCGCGCGCCGCACCGTCGCATTGGCCGTCTCCTTCAGGAGGGCCGGTTGCGTCGTGTCACCCATCAACTCCAGCGCCAAAACCGGCAATCGGGCATCCACGAGACCAATGGCCGCCCTCAGTTTCTCACGGGTCGGCCTGCGCGATTCCTTCGACTTCTCAATAAGGCCAAGGGCCATCCTGTCGATTCCCGCGACCATCGCCTTTGAAAAGTCCGGATTCGGCGGCAACGGGGCTGTCGAGGGCAGCGACTGGCCAAAAACTGGAACAGCGCAGGCCAATAACGCGAGAGCCAGCCTGCCACCATGAATTCGGTTCATGTTCCTTGCTCCCGAAAGTGAGAAGCCGCCAAGCCGGTTTGGCATGCGCTATTGTCGGCAACACGGGCGAAGGCTGTCAGGGTGGGAAACCAACCATCGCCTTCTGTCTCGTGAGCCGCTCATTGGCACGGCAACGGCGTCCGATACCTGCTGGCCCGGTCCGACCGTGGCCCTACCGCGCATCAGCGGGCCTGGCGATGCGGCCAATGAACAGCTTGCGCGGGTCACTTCATGGGATGCCTGATGAAGAAATCCCACATGAGGTCGTTGGCCGAGATGTTCTTCGTGGACTTTCCCAGCGACCTGAGCCGGGGATCCCGACCGGGCCAGGTATGACCACCACCTTCGATCATGACCAAGACAACTTCCGAACCTTGCTTTCCCAAACCATAGGTTTTGCGGATCACCGAAGTGCCATCATTGACCTTGATGGGCAGTTTCACCACGGCCGGTTCACGGGAACATCCATTGGCCCGGACCCATTCCTGAATCGAATGTTCCACCGAATAAAAATCGGTGCCTGAGGCCCCCTTTCCCTTGCCGCCCTTGAATGGGGCGTTTTCGTCATCGGTCCCATGGAAATGGATCACCGGGACCGGCCTGCCCGGCTTGCAGGTAGGCGTTCCCATGGGTCCGCTCACCGGAGCGATGGCGGCGATGCGGTCGGAAAGTTCCGAAGCCAGCCTGTACGACATGATCGCGCCATTGGACATTCCGGTGGCATAAACCCGCTTCGGGTCGATCCTGACATCCTTGGCGAGGTCATCGAGCAACCGGCGGGTGAATTCGACATCGTCGATCTTGTTGCCCACCGCGTAGCCGCAGCAGTTGCCTCCATTGAATGTCAGCAGCTTTTCGAGCCTGCCGCTCCCCGACGGGTAGGCGACGATGAAGCCGGCTTCATCGGACTTGGCGCTGAGTCCGCTGAACGCGACCATGTTGTCGGGATTGGCTCCGCCACCATGGAAGGCGAGGATGAGCGGTGTCGGCTTGGCGGGATCGTATTGCCTCGGAACATGAACAAGGTAGGTTCGCTTCAATTCACCCACCGCCACCACGCGGACATGGTCTCCAGGCCCCAAGGGAGCGGCGGCGCACGCAAGATGGAAGGAAACCATCAAGAGCATCATGTTGAATCTCCGTGGACTCACAGATAATCCATGGTACCCTCCGCCCGACCTCCCGTTAACGATGTGCAATCACCTTCATGGCTCCCGAAAAGCAAGGAACGGCAACTTCGCTGCCGAAGGAAGGGGTCGTTTCTTCCGTGGTTTTGTCGATACCATGACCTGATCTCAGGATTCGGGCATGCTGTATTTCCTTGAACATGCGGCCATAGCCGTCGCGGCCATTTCGGGCGTGCTCGCGGCGCGCGGCAAGCGGATCGACCTGTTTGGCGTGGTGGTCCTGGGACTCGTCACGGCACTGGGTGGAGGCACCATACGCGATGTGGTCCTCGACCTTCGTCCTGTGTTTTGGGTGGGGGACCCATGGTTTTTGCTGACGGCATTTGCCTGCGCCGTCGCCACCTTCCTCCTTGAGGGATTGCTGATCGGAGTGCCCCCGCTCGCCGGAAGCCTCCTCCAATGGGCGGATGCAGGAAGCCTGGCGCTGGTGACGATGATCGGCACGGAAAAGACGCTTGCCGCGGGCTTCTCCCCCGCCATCGCCGTCACCATGGGAGTGCTCACCGGAACCGCCGGCGGCATCATCCGCGACATGATGCTGGGTGAGATTCCAATGGTGTTCCGCCAGGAAATTTACCTGTACGCCACGGCATCACTGGCCGGATCGGTCTTGTATATCGTTCTGGCGGGACTGGCCTCCGCATCCACGGCGGCGCTGTCGTCCGTGGCCCTGGTTTTCGGCCTGAGGCTGGCCGCCATCTGGAACCGCTGGCGGTTGCCCAACCTGCGTTCCGGGGGCGGGCACGACGGCTGAGCGGCCGATCGAAGGGCCGTTGAAGCGCCTTCCCGCCGCCCTCGCTTGGATGCCGAACACCTTTGGATTAATCTGTCTTGGGATTCGTCGCGGCATTCCGGCCCCTCACGCATCCTTCCACCGGACAGCCCGCATGAAATCCAACACCAACCAAGCCGCCTGGGTCTGGACCGTGTGCGGGGTGCTGCTTTTGGCCAGCGCCCTCAACTACATGGACCGCCAAACCCTGTCGAACCTTTCGCCGAGGATCATCGAAGCCTTCAGCCTCAGCAAGGCTGAGTACGGTTTGCTCGAAGTGGTGTTCGGCCTCGCGTTTGCCGTGGGTTCCATCGCCTTCGGAATGCTGGCCGACCGCGTCAACATACGCTGGCTTTATCCGGCCGTGCTTGTGGCATGGTCGGTGGTGGGCTTCGCGACGGGGTTGGTGCGCGGGTACGGTGAGTTGCTGGCCTGCCGGTTGCTGCTTGGCTTCTTCGAGGCGGGACACTGGCCGTGCGCTCTCAAGACAACCCAGCGCCTTGTGCCGGCTGATCGCCGAACCCTGGGCAACAGCGTGCTCCAAAGCGGCACGGCCATCGGCGCGATCCTCACCCCCCTCATCATCAAGTTGATGCTGACGGACGACAAGGAAAGCTGGAGGACCTCGTTCCTCTGGATTGGGGGAATCGGTATCGGGTGGGTCGGCATCTGGTTCGCGCTCATTCGGGGTGACGAGTTGGCGCCAATCAAGGACTCCCATGCGGGCGATCCGCAAGTTTCGTTCCTCGCGATGCTGCGGTCGCGCGGGTTCGTCACCGTGGCGATCATGGGACTGGCGATCACGATCGCCTGGCAACTCTTCCGCGCCTGGCTTCCCCTGTTCCTCAAGGAAGGGCGCGGATACTCCGAATCGGACATGCTTGACTTCAATTTCGCCTATCACATCGCGACCGATGCCGGGTGCCTGACCGCCGGATTCGCGACGGCGTACCTGTTCCGAATCGGGTATTCCGCCACCATGGCGCGCAAGCTGACCACGGCGGCATGCGCGGCGCTGGCGGGAATCGCCATCCTCATCCCGTGGATCCCCAGCGGACCGGCCCTTTTCGCAGCCATGCTGCTGGTGGGCGCCGGCCTGCTCGGAATCCACCCGTGCTTCTACGCGTTCAGCCAGGAGTTGTCGGCGCGCCACCAAGGCAAGGTGACGGGGATCATGAACCTGATGATCTGGGTGATTTCGTCGCCCTTCCACTATCTGTTCGGGGCGTTCATCGACCGGACAAAAAACTATGACCTGGCCTTCGCGCTGGCGGCCTCGCTGCCGATCATCGGCGCCCTTGTGATCTGCGCGCTATGGCCGCGGGAGTCCGCGCGCGCGCAAGCCTAATCCAGCCCGGCGCGCTTGCGGGCGCGTTCCATCAGCGTGGACTGCAATTCGGGAAAATCGCGCAAGGCCCTGCGGAATGACTCCCTGCGCAGGATGAACAGGTCGCAATTCACCGCGGCGCGCACCGTCGCCGTCCGCGGCATGTCGAGCAGCAGTCCGACCTCGCCGAAGCTGTTCCCCTCGCCAAGCCTGGCCACCGCGTTCCCCTTGGCGTCGAGAATCTCGACCTCGCCGCGGCAGATGTAATACATCTCGGTGCCCATGTCTCCCTTGCGGATGATGATGTCACCGGGTGCCACGGCATTCGGCTCAAGCATGAGCGACAGGTTGTGCAGGAAGGTTTCCGGGGCTCCGGAAAGATCGGGCACGCGCGCGAGCACCTCGCGGTTCACCACCTCATGCCAGCGCCTGCCGTCCTTCTCGAGCAGGTCGTAGGCCTCGCTGGGTCCCCAGGTGCCAGCCGGGTAGGTCGGCATCGATTCCGGCGCCGAAGCCTTCCAGTAGTCGAGGAAGGGCTGCACGACGCGCCATGCCGCCTCGACAAAGTCGGTGCGGGAGAACAGGGTGGCGTCGCCCAGCATGGCGCTGTAGAGAAGCACCTCGTAGCCGGTGGCCCTGGCGGCTTCGAACGATTCGCTGTAATCAAACCTCATGTCCACCTTCTGGAGCACGAGGTTGGGGCCGGGCTTCTTGGCCTGAACCCGGAACTCCACCGCCTGGTCGGGCTGGATGTGGAAGACAAGCTGGTTGTTGTCAATGAGCCGGGCCGAGGGCGTGTCGCGGAAAATCACCTGGGGCGCCTTCCTGAACTGCACCACGATCTCCGTGCCGCGCTTCCAAAGCGCCTTGCCCGATCGCAGGTAGATGGGAACGCCCTCCCAGCGCCAGTTGTCGATGTGCAGGCGCATCGCGGCAAAGGTTTCCGTGAGGGATTTCGGGTTCACCTGGGGCTCGGCGCGGTAGGCGATCGCCGGGCTGCCATCGGCCTTCCTGCCCGGACCGTATTGGGCATGGACACCGTACTCGGGAACCTCGTCGTCGCGGATGACGCGAAGCGCCTGAACCAGCTTGCCCTTCTCGTTTCGGATGGCGTCGGCGTCGAATGAGGCGGGTGGTTCCATGCAGAGGTAGGCGAGCATCTGGAACATGTGGTTCTGGATCATGTCCCGAACAACACCCGACTTGTCGTAGTAACCACCGCGGCCCTCGGCGCCGACCGTCTCGAGCACCGAGAACTGGATGTGGTCGATGTGGTTCTTGTTCCAGAGCGGTTCAAAGATGCCGTTGGCGAAGCGGAACGCGAGCAGGTTCTGGACGGTTTCCTTGCCCAGGTAATGGTCGATGCGGTAAATCTGCTTTTCTCGCCAACGGGATAGCAGCTGCTGACTTAGGTCCTTGGCGCTGGCCAGGTCGGTGCCGAACGGCTTTTCCACGATGATGCGCAACCAACCCGGCCTTTCCTTGAAGCCCGCCTCGTCCAACTGGGTGGAAACCAGGTTGAAGAGGGTCGGCGAGATGGCGAAATAAACCAGCAGGTTGCCCTTGGTTCCGAATTTTTCATCGAGTTCCCGGCACCGGGCCAGGAGAGCCTTGAAATCGGCAGGTTCGCCGAAATTGCCAGGCATGTAATGCAGGCGGCCCTTGAGCCAGTCCCACTTCTCCTTGTCGAATTCCTTCCTGGTGCTGAACTTGCGGATGTCGGCATCCATCCGGTCGCGGAAAGAGCCATCATCGAGCGGATCCATCGACATGCCGATGATCGCGAACTGTTCGGGAAGCAGGCCGTCGCATGTGAGGTTGTAGAGGGCCGGAGTGAGAAGACGCTTGGAAAGGTCGCCTGAGGCCCCGAAAAGCAGCATGAGGCATGGTTCGGCGACGGGTGTTTCGGAATTGGCTGTCGATGGCATGGGAACCCCTTGCTTGGAGTGCGAAGCAGGGATTGTTTTAGTGAAACCGGCGCCAGCAGCAGGCTAGTACTGGAGCACGAAGTCGATGAAGCCCGCCACCTGGGGATCCACGGTCGACTGGAACTTGTTGTAAAGCGACTTGAAACCGTCCCCGGGAATGAGCGTGCTGACGCCAAATGTGATCACGGCGTTGTTGCTGAGCAGCGGGCGATACTCGCAGCCCATGCTGATGTCGTTGCCAATGAAGTTGCCGATGCCCGCGGCGTAGACATACTGTTCGAGCACGGCGGAGCTTTCGAACCAGAGGAAATTGAAGTTGTTGATGAGCTTGAGCTTGGGCGTGACATCGAAGTCGATGCCAAGGTTGTACAGGAGCAGGCCCGGGTTCACGAAGTTCGTCTGCCCCTGGATGCGGCTGGTGCGGAGGTCGGGAAGCAGGCTGCCGGCATTGGTGAGGTTCGTGCCGAAGAGCTTGATCGATTGCCTCTGCCAGTAGCTGAAGTTGCCACCGGCGAAATTTTCGTTGGGGAACGGGGCGTCAAACCCCGTGGCATGGCTGTTGTTGGGATCCCGGTCGCCGGAGGCCCACAGGAACGAGGTGCGGAAACGGGTGTAGTCGCGGTCGTAGCTGGCCTCGATGGCCGCGAATGCCGCCGATATCTCCTGCTCCTGGTTGGCGATCGCGTTGAGGGTATCGTGGCCCAGAGCGTAGTAGAACTGCGACGAGATGTTGTAGCGGCCGATGTGACCATCGCTCGCGAGGCCCAGGTACGCGACATCGATGGCGTGGGGCCTGAACACCCCGACCGGTTCGGGTCGCACCAGGAAACTGTTCTTGTCGTAGATGAGCCCGGTGGCGTTGTCGTGGTTGTAGGCGACGCTGGCCTGCACCGTGTAGCCTGGAAATAGGAAGTCCTGCTTGTAATAGTTGGCGAAGAAGACATTCTGTTGCCTGTTGTCGAACGAGTTCAGTCCGCTGTTGGTGTCCTTCTCGGCCTGGAAGGTGGCGACGATGTTGAACTGGTCCTGGTTGGCCAAGCGGGTGCCGAAAAGCCGCACCATCCGGTTGGTGTCGGAGTAGAGGAAGCCGCGAAAGTCGTTGTTGAAGTACTGGGAGCCGGCGCGGATGGAGGTGAAGTCGAAATACGGTCCGCTGTCGGCGATCTTCGTCTCAAAAAACCATTCCTGGAGAGCGAAGAAGGTCCGTTCGCGCTGGACACCCCGCAGAACATTCGGGTTGATGACCGCGAGTTCCTCCACATTGAGCACATTCACATTGA
>JAGWVO010000184.1 GCA_018970845.1 Planctomycetota bacterium | reverse complement strand
GGCCTTCCGCAGTTGCCTTGGATGAAGGCCGTTGGGACCAAGCCCAGTCGCACTTGCGAACCCTCTATTGGCTATCAAGGGGAACTTCGGATGCTCCCAACACTGAGTCTTTCGCCAAGGCCTTTTCCGACTTGACATACCCCAAAGGTTTTGACGGTCCAGCACGGTTTCGAGGGCCGGACCGTGCCGGTTTATTTGATTCATTGGCCAAGTGGGCCCGTAAGCTTGCCGTCAACTAGTTGGCGGTTCATGTCCAGGTGTGGATTTTCAGATGATTGATTGGCCAGTTCCTGCCTTTGCCACCTGTGGCAAGGGTATCGAGCCATTTCTTGGAATGGAGATGAAGGAGCTGGAATTCCAGGAAGTGGAAATACGATCCGGTGGTGTCGCATTCAAGGCTTCACGATCAGACCTTTATCGAGCCAATTTGTGTCTTCGGACAGCCATTCGGGTTTTATTGCCACTGGTTGATGCGGTTGTCGCCTCTTCGGATGACCTCTACGAGATGGTCGGCTCGTTTGACTGGACCCGAATCATGACGCCAGACCAGACCCTTGCGGTTGATGCGAATGTTCGGGATTCCGCTATCACGCACAGCCAGTATGCCGCCCGCAGAGTCAAGGATGCCATTTGCGACCAGTTTGTCAGGAAAGTGGGCAGGAGGCCAAGCGTCAACCCGCAGCAACCCAGTGTCGCGCTGAATCTGCATGTCTCAAGAAACAGGGCGGTTGTAAGTCTCGACAGCTCGGGTTCTTCCTTGCACAAGAGGGGCTACCGCGTGGCTCAGCCGGCCGCGCCGCTGGCGGAATCGCTTGCTTCGGCCTTGGTTGCCGCCTCCGGTTGGCCCGGCACCCTGCCGCTTGTGGATCCTTTCTGTGGTTCTGGAACGATTGGTATCGAGGGCGCCTTTCGGGTGTTGGGAATACCGCCCGGCCTGACCAGATCGTTTGCGTTTCAGGGTTGGCGGGAATACCGGGCAGATGTTTTTTCCGCCATGAGAGAAAAACTCCGAAGCGGTAATCCGCGCCCGGAACTGCCCCCGATCCTGCTGTCCGATTGGGACGATGGGGTGGTGAAGCTCGCCGCATCATGCGTGAGGGCCGCGGGCTTGGGCCATCGCATCAAGCCTTTTCAAGCGGATGCCAGGGAATTGGCGCTGCCGTCCGGTCCGCCCGGTTGGATCCTGACCAACCCTCCTTTTGGAGAGCGGATCGGAGAAGCGAAAAGCCTTCGCAATTTATACAGGCAACTCGGTGAGCGAATTGCTGCCGTTGCCACTGGTTGGCGGGTGGGCCTGTTCACTTCCGATGCATCCCTCGCCGCGTCGTTCGGGCAGGGGTTGGGGTTGGCCTCTCATGATCGGGTCGCTTTTTTCCATGGCAGTCTGGCATGCGTCTTGTGGCGTTACTCGCTTGCCTGATCATTTGGGGAAAGACCGGATCTGTAAGCGTGTCTATCAGCCATGGACTCGATGGCCTGTTCAACAAGTGTTTGCCTGTCGAGGAACAAGTCGCCCTGCGACAACTCAACACCGTTGGCCTCTAGCAACCTGTCTTCGAATTGCCGATGTGCCTCCAGGCGGCCGCCTTTCCGCAGGTGAGTTGGTGGCAGGCCGATGGCTGCCAATGCGGGGGCAATCAGCAAGGCCCTGTGACATGTGACGGGGTCCTCCTCCCCGCACATCAGTCCGATGTTAAACTGTTCGAGGCCCTTGCGAATCCGGGCAATGCCCTCCATGAATTCCGAGGATTGCCGCATGGCCACATAATCCGCGCGGCCACTACTATTAAAAAGCGACGGGCGGGTTGGGCGTCCACCCAGAAGGTTGCCCATATAGACATAGGCAATGCCTCGCCCTTCAAATGACGTTCGAATTATCTCACGGTTATGTTGTGGAGCCATTCGGCTATAAGGCACGGACCTGACATCCGCGATAGCATCGATTCCAGCGGATTGACAAAGTCCGACAAAAGAATCGATATCCAGGGTGCTGTGCCCCAGTGTGAGAATTCTTCCGGCCATCGTGGATGATGTTTATCGATCAAGCGGCGGCCCGCAAGCCCCCGACGACGGACAGCGGCTTGAAAGCCTTAAGAACCAGAGCGTTTCCTGCCATTCTTTCCAGCAATGGCATGGGGATCCACCGGATGACCGCGGGAACCTCACTCCTTCGGATTTGTCTCTGGCGAACCCGGATTTCCTCGAAAGTGGGCAAAAGGTGCGACAGTCTGGACCTTGTCCAAGTATTCCGCGGTTTCCACCAATGCAGTCGCATGAGTTCCCGAAGATTCCATCGAGCCTTGACCAAGGCAAGTATCTTCCCGCCTGGCTTGAGAAGGCGTATTACCTCAGGCGCCCAGAGTTTTGGCGCCTCGTCATCCGTCATCCAGTTCGCCGCTATCACATCGGCCGACTCGTCAGGCCATGCAATCCTGCCTGAATCCGTGGATAATGTCATTGCGTTCATGCCACGCCACTTGAAATTCATCAAGATCGGTTCGATAAATCTTTCACTCGTGGCAATTGTCACATCAGCTCCATGGGCCGCGTACTTCACCCAATCGGTGCCCAAACAATCGCCCAGACATAGAACCTTCTCGCGCTCATGGCGGCCGAATTCAAGATGTCTGGGGAGCCAAGCTCCATGTTTTCCGTGCCTTTTTTCCTCAATTGACATAAACCATTCGGCGCTGAACGGCTTGCCGGCGAAGGCCCCGTGGAACCGGCCAACCATGGCCTCGGCCAAGGCAAGGCGGTGAATGGCGGGTGCATCCAAAGCAGTGAAAACCTGCTCCACAGGGGCCGGGTCATCAAGCAATCGCGGAAATTGGTCCAAATCTTTTCCCCATGAAACCTGATCATCAGTCCTGTTCTTCGCGCATATGCCTGAATTCCCATAGAGATCAAGGCCATGTTGTTTCGCAGCTTGATTCTTGAGCCATTCCAAGCATATGAACCAAAAGGATTGCTGGGAGTGACGGATGCTATATCGTAATTTCTGGATCGGGCTTGTTCTGGTTATTACCCTTGTGGGTTCCGCCGCGGCGGCCGGCATTTCCATCCTCAGGCACGAGCCTAATTTTTACACAAGAGTCGCCATTTCCGAGGGTGACCAGCGTGTCAGATTGTCGCAGGAATTTGTGACGGACCTCGGGGAATTCATGGCTTCGATCGCCGCTGATCGGGATTGGTTTGGCCAATTTTCACAAAGCGCCATCAATGGTGCCTTGCAAGAAGGTTTGGCCACCCATGGTCTCCAGCCATCGATTCTTCCGGAAGTTTTTGAAGATCCCAGGGTGGAATTCCAGGGAGACGCCCTCAAGATCGGGGTTCGTTATCGTTTCGCGGGTGCCAGCGTCGTGCTATCCGCCCAAGTGCGGATGTGGCTGGCCCGCGAAGTGCCGAACGCCGTTGTCATTGAATTCCAGAAATTCCAAGCCGGCTCAATGCCGCTACCTTTTCAAGGCTTGCTCGACCAGATAGCCGACAGTCTTCGTCAGGCGGGTGTCGATGTTCACTGGTACCGGCATGGTGGGCAATCGGTTGCCGTCCTTAGTTTTGGTGCTGAGAAAGCCAGACCTGAATTCCAGATTGTTGATTTGAGAATTCAGAACGGGAAGCTCGTCATACGCGGTCGTTCTCCCGAGCTCGAAGGGCCGATTGTGGGGCCTGTTTCCGCTGCCCCTTAATCAACATCAAAATATTCTTCTTCTGTTAGTCGGCACGATCCAATGTTGCGAACCAATTTCCAGCAGTTTCCTTGGTTAGCCTAAGTATTCCTTTCCAGACCTTTCCCGAGATCCGGGCAGCAAGGCGGTTTGGGCCGGTTTCAATCCAAGCCAGTTCACCCCTATCCAGTCGATGGACGACTCCACGGTTTCCGCTGACGGCTCCTTCATAATCGAGGTATTCCAGACGATGGTCATCGCTCTGGACGATCAATCCTCCATTCAGAAAATGTCCTGAAGAATCACCGCGCCAGCCCATCAATCGATTTCCGGATTGGAGGAGAATATCCCAGTGCAAAGAGGGCCAGTCATGGGCGAGAATGACAAATTGCAGCGAATCGGTCGATTTTGACGGTTCGCAGCTCTGGGTTGCTGGGGCTGTCATGGCAATTTTTTATGACTCCAAGTGGTTGTTTGGATAAAATAAAATTGTTGTAGCGTCCATCGGGGCAGTGGCGGGGCAGGCTTCGTGTTTGAACCTGCTTTGCGCTGGGAGCCACTGCCCCGATTTCAACGATCCCTGCCTCCCAATTGATCTGACAGTTTGATGGCCTCCTCGTAATTGATTCCCTCAATGGGACTTCCAAATCCCCTGTAGACTTTCAACCCCTTCATTAACGCATAAATCTCACGGCGGCTTCTTCCTTGCGGCGCATCCGGCCAGCAGTTGTTGAGCTCCTGAAATTTGAAGAAATGGTTGGCCATGGATTTGATTTGTTTCCAGTAGCCGGCATTGTCTGTTTGAACGACAAACAATCCCCCAACTTCCAGAACCCGGATAATCTCTGCCAGGAAAAACGGGTTGATAAGCCTTACCGAACCTTCACCCGGTCGTGGAAATGGTTGCGGATGATAGCAGTGAACTTCCCTTGCCCTTGAAGCGGGAAGCAGTTGAGTGACAAGTCTTTCCCCGTCAACAACACAAAACCTGAGATTGGTGAGTCCTCTCTGGTTACCCCTCCTGGTGGCGTACCGAATGACAACGGGAAGGATATCCGCTGCCAGGTGATCATGGTCCTTTCTTGACCACGCGCTTCCAATACTGAACCTTCCGTTGCCGCATCCAATATCGACTACAAGCGGCGCGTGTCTGCCGAACAAGGCATCGATGTCGATGGCTCCGTTTTGGGGCAGTTTCTTCAGCGCCGTGCGCGCCCATGCTTCCTCCGGCAAGATTGAACCGGGTATGGGAACACCAAATTCGCTTTCCATTTCCCCCGAACCGCTCGGTTTGGGCCTACCGGTTCCTCGACGCTTTCGGGGCATGGAAACCTTGGGGATATTCAGGGATTCACGGCCGAACAAAGGGACCTTGCCAAGGCCTCAATCGAATCAAGGGCTGCGTTCATTCCAGATGATGGAATTCGCTCCAGATGCCGTACCAAAGCGCTTCCGACGATGACTCCATCGACATGCGGCCTCAGCATCGCGACTTGATCCGGCCTGCTGACTCCGAAACCAACACATAGCGGCAGTTTCGTTTGATCGCGAAGCCAACCGAGTTGGTCAATCAAGCTGGCAGGAAGTTCTGAGCGCTCACCAGTAATTCCGGTGATGCTCACGCAGTACACAAAACCGGAGCAGGCTTCCAGGATGCGCAGGGCGCGTTCTCTTGGCGTGGTTGGAGTCACAAGGAGAATGAGGTCCATTCCTGATTTGGCGCAAAGGGGTCTCAGGTCGATTGATTCCTCCACTGGAAGGTCTGGCACAATCAGGCCTGAGAGGCCTGAACTGGCCGCATCTTGGACGAATTTTTCAGGGCCGCGTCGGTGAATCAGGCTGTAGCTCAACATCCCAAGCCTTGGCACGGGCTGGATCAACGAGTCGTCCTTCATGGATGAACACAGTGACAAGAGTGTTTCCATTGAGGGTTTTTTCGAAAGGGCCCTGGTGTAGCTTGCTTGGATCACCGGTCCATCGGCGATGGGATCGCTGTACGGGAATCCGAGTTCAACCAGCGATGCCCCTGCCAAAACAAGACGCCTGACAGCTTCCCGAGTGGTTTGCGGGTCGGGATCCCCGGCAGTCATGAAAGGAATGAAGGCTTTACGCCCGGAATTCCGGAGACTGTCAAATAAGCGAGCAAGGCTGGTCATTTTTTCCCCGAAATCAGTGGCTCGAAGCGGTTTCAAGATCCTGACCGCTCAATCGTGCGATTTCATAGCAATCCTTGTCTCCCCGTCCGGAAAGACAGACCACAACGATGTCGTCTTGCGGCCTTGATGCGGCGATTCGCATGGCTTCCTTGATGGCGTGCGCGGTTTCCAGTGCCGGCAAAATACCTTCCATCCTCGAGCAGAGATAGAATGATTCCAACGCCGATGCGTCATCGCAGGCCGTGTATTCGACCCTTCCACTATCCCGCCAATAACTGTGTTCAGGCCCGACGCCGGGGTAGTCCAGTCCTGCAGAAACGCTGTGAACATCAGCCGTTTGGCCATCCTCGTCCTGCAGGACATAACTCATGGTTCCATGAAGAACCCCGGGTTTTCCAAAAGAAAGGGTCGCCGCATGCTGGCCGGGGTTGTTGGCCCTGCCCCCGGCCTCGACGCCGATCAACCTGACAGTTGGGTCGTCAACAAACGGGAAAAACATTCCCGCGGCGTTGCTTCCCCCTCCAACACAAGCAATGACGACATCGGGAAGTCGGCCTAGTTGGTCTAGGCACTGGGTTCTCGTTTCCTTTCCGATGACGGATTGGAAATCGCGGACGATCCTTGGAAACGGATGGGGGCCAACGACGCTGCCGAGCACATAATGCGTTGATTCAACGGTGGCCATCCAATCACGCATGGCTTCATTGATCGCGTCCCTGAGGGTTCTGGATCCAGTGGTCACCGGTTGGACTTTCGTGCCCATCGATTGCATTTTGAAAACATTCAACTTTTGCCTGCGCACATCCTCCTCTCCCATGTAGACGGTGCATGGCAACCCGAAAAGGGCGCAAGCCGTGGCTGTCGCGACCCCGTGTTGTCCCGCCCCGGTTTCAGCAATGATTCGGGGCTTGCCCATTCGCCTGGCTAGCAGAACCTGGCCGATCGAATTGTTGATCTTGTGCGCGCCCGTATGATTCAAGTCCTCCCGCTTGAAAAAAATCCTCGCCCCTCCGGCCTGGGCAGTGAGCCTCGATGCGAAGTACAGAGGATTCGGCCGTCCGACGAACGATTTGAGATGGAACTCAAATTCGGCGTGAAATGTTGGGTCGGTGATTGCCTGCTCGTAAGCCTGCGTCAGTTGGTCCAAAGCGGCAACAAGAGTTTCGGGGACATATCTGCCGCCAAAGGGGCCGAATCGTCCGGCCCTGTCGGGAACCATGGAAACCGCGGCAGACATACCAATCTCCCCATGGCGTTTGGAACCAAAATCCCACCCTAGGCCCGTCCGATCAAACGGTCAAGAAGGCCGGATGCGTTGGCCATGCCATGGATTATGATGGCAGAAAATGCTCGGGACAGTT
>JAGWVO010000183.1 GCA_018970845.1 Planctomycetota bacterium | reverse complement strand
GGATTGGAGCGCGGCGGGCGATAGCTTGAAGGAAGCCGAGACCGAATCGCCCTTGGCCTCGTAAGGAAGCTTGGCAAGGAAATCCGCCTGTTCCGAAAGGTATCCCGCCAGGTAGGCGAATGATGCGGTCGCCAAGGGACTGCGCAGCAAGTCGGCCCCCTCGTTATTGGCCGCGCCGAACAGTTCACGAACAGCGGCTGAATCAAGGAAAGACGCCGCCAGCGGCGCCAGGGCGACGATTCCTTCACCACCCTTCATGAAACCGCGAATCAGTTCGGTGGTCAGCTTCCAGTTCTCGATGCTGCCCTGGGCCGACTTGGCATCCGAGTACATCACGGTTGCGGTCGTGGCCGCCGACTTTCCTTCCATTGAAATGGAAACACCAGCGGCGACGGATCCCTTGAGAGGTTGCAGGTATACCCAAGCGGCCCGCCTGATCTCCCTCTCGGCTTCCATCGGCAAGGCACCGAAGTCGGTCGTGAGCCACGCGGATGCGACTCCCGCCTGGGAGGCCTTCCATGCTGAATTCCAGCCGGCGACCTCCAGCGGTCGGGAGGAGGCAAACGATTGAACCATCTCGGGATTGCCGAAAACCAACGACCTGGGCGACCGCGCCAGAATGGCCACGCCTCCACCAAGTGTCATTTCGCCTGCCGGCGTTTTCACCGGAACCCGGGTGCCAAGCGACCGGGCGACCTTGGAAATCTCAACGGGATCCTTGAAATCGGCCAGCATGACCGCCATCGGTTCGCGACGCGGTTGGGGTTGCCAGAGGATCCCGGTCAGGGAAACGGCGCTGGCGGGATCCACGGGCAGCCTTTTGAGGAACTCGTCGGCCACCTGCTTGTCCGACGCCTCGAAGATGCGCGTGTATTGCGATAAAAGAGGAGAGGCCGCCAGGGCCTGGGCATTCACCCGGAAAAAGCCGACGGTTCCCTTGGGAAGCGGGTTCGCGGATTCCTCGGCCCTTGAAAAAAGAGCGAGGCACAGGGTCACGAGGATGGCGCAACCATGCCAGCGGATCATTTTCAGGTCTCCTTTTGGGATGAGACTTTCGGCCTTGAAGTCACTTGTCGAAGTCCTCGGGCAATGGCATGCCGTCGGCCCTTTGAACCAGTTGGTGAAGCCACTGCGGCTTGATTGTGGTCTTCAGGGTTCGAACGGATCCATCGGCAAACGCGGTGAGAAAATACCCGGCACCCGGCAAGCCAAGCTCGGGAATCGGTTTCTTGGGATCGTAGGCGATTTCGTCGGGAGCGGCCCAGGGAACGCTGTCACGCGTCTGGACAACCATGATGGTGTTGGAAGTGCCGTCAACGATCTCGTTGATCCGTGTGCCTTTCTTGGCACCGACCATGGATGATTCAAAAACGGCACCATTTCCATGGAACACGCGGTAGCGGGTGCGGTTCGACGGTGGTTCCGTCGGTTCGCAGAATGTCTTGATCACCAACTCGGATAGCCGGCGGTTGTTCGGGCCGTCCCACGCCTCATCCAGCTTCCATGCCCGGAACACGGCATCCTGCTCGATGTAGGGCAAAATCAATACGCGCCAGGAATAGAGGGGCTTGCCATCCTTGTCGGTGACCACGGCGGGCGGGAACCGACCCATCGACGCCTCGTAATTGTGGAGTGCCAATCCCAGCATCTTGAGGTTGTTCATCGAATGCGTGCGATTCGCCGCCTCGCGAACCTTTTGCACGGCCGGAAGGAACAGGCCAGCGGCGATGCCAGCCTGCAAAGGGCCGATGCCAAGGCCATTGAGATCGGCGATATTGGCTTCAGCCCGGGTGGAGAGTTCGGTTCCCTTTTTGTCCACCTTCTGGGAATCGAGTTCACGCTCCATCAGGTTCAGCCAGCCAAGGCCCATCACCATTCCAAAATGGCTCGCGATTTCAGACTTGGCACCGGGTCCAAGTTCACGGCGGATTTGGGCCCTGCCTTGCTCGAACAACGGCTTGGCCATTTTCCGCGCGGCATTCAAGGCTTCTGACGCTTTTTCCGCCGCGTCATCGCTTTCAAAGCTGACGGTGAGGCGCGCCTCCACCTGTTCTCCCAAGGCGCTGATGGCCAAACGGGCCCGCTTTGCGGCGGCCAGCGGACCGAACGGTTCGGGCACGGCGGCGGCAAGGGCTTCCAGCACCGGATGCCTGTCCAGGCGGAGCGAGACCTGACCATCAAGCAAACCATCGGCCTTGGCCGGACCTTTCTTCCGGCCGATCGCGGCCCTCACCGCCGGCCCCGTGCCGAAAATCAACTCGTTATCTTGAGGCCGGGCCATGAGGAACCCACCGGCCTCCCAAGTACCGGCCGGCCCTGGCCTTGCCGATGGGCCAAGGAAGGTGAAGGCGGCCTTGTAATCTTCAATCGTGTGGCTTGATGTGACAGCAACCAGGAAAGCTGGCGACCCGTCGGGACCAACCCAGGCTCCTCCCGAGATCTCATCGATGTCATCCAGCCTCGGGCTCATTTGGAGTTGCAGCAGCGCGAATGCCGCGCCGCCTTTCTGAACCATCCTGCGGGTATCGGCCCCTAGGGGACCGCGCCAGAGGTTCTTGAAGTCGATGCGGAAGGCGACCATGGTGTCATCGGGTAGCCAACCCAGCGATTCACCCGGGGCGGAACGGACATGGCTCGTTGCCAGCCAGACGGATAGGACCACCGTGATCAGGAACTGCTGATATTTCATGTCAGGCCTCCGGCGAAACGATCCATGCGCGGCCAAACGAGGTGATTATATTCAGGGTACGAATGACGGCTCTGTCCGACAAAGGATCAAGAACAAGCAAGTTCACAAACCCGTGGCTTCAAGGCGCGATCCATGACTTGGTCCAGGCGCTGTTTGTTGGTTCAAGCCGGCACCGGATGTTTCCCTCGCGCGACAATTGCAAAAGTTCGATTTGCGAGATGCGGACAATGCCAACGCAGAAATTCGTCCATCCGGACTCCTTTTCCGGTGATGCCGGGGCAACAGGCCCGGAAATGGGGGTTCCTGGTGGCGGGACCTGTCCATATTGGCGGCCATTATGGGCTGGAAGCGGGTCCCATTCCCTTCGAGCCGTTGTGTCGCCGGCGTGAAGCCTCGCATGGCCCCAGGCCTGCAGTTGCAGGCGGGTTTGCGGGTCGTACCACGCCAACAGGCAACCGGGCGAAGCCCGCAACTGGGCCACCTTGGCCGAGCGAAGGTCGGTGTGGAAATGGATTTCCAGCGGATTTTCTTGGGCTTTGCGAAGCACGACGGTCCTGGCCTCGGGACGCGTGCCCATCGTCACCAGCATGGGCAACCGATACGGGGAATCGGGGATGGAAACGGAGTCGCGCCATTGGCTGGCCAGCCAGCCGACCAGTTCCTTGGGGGCAAGATGAATCGGTGATGAGGGTTCGCCGTATTCGCTCATTTTGATCAATCCAATCAAGGCTAGATGGAGTCTGCTACAATAGTGAATCAGAATTAACGGAAGTGGATGCCCGTTTTCCCAATTTCCTTGGACGCGCGCGGTGTCGAACCATGGCTTCGGGGCCTGAGGAACACACGATGCTCGATGGCGATGGCCGGGAGAATCCTCCCTCGCCCGCCCCCGCGTCGGCCACTCCGGCCAAATCCTCTCCGGGCACCGCCAGGAAACTGCCATCCATTCCCGGCCATGAGTTGCTTGGCGAATTGGCCCGGGGTGGCATGGGTGTGGTCTTCAAGGCCAGGCAAATGGGACTCAACCGCATCGTCGCCCTCAAGCTGATCAAGCCGGGACTGCTTTCCAATCCCGACGTGCGCCGCAGGTTCGAGCAGGAAGTCCAGTCAGCCGCCCTGCTCAACCACCCCAACTTCGTGATGGTTTTCCATACCGACCTCAACGCGCCGATCGCCTACCTTTCGATGGAGTTTGTCGAAGGTCAGGACCTGAGCAGGATTGTGGCGAAAGTGGGCGGCCTGCCGATCGAAACGGCGGTCTCGTACATCATCCAGGCCGCCGAGGCGCTACAGCACGCCAGCGAGAAGGGCATGGTCCATCGGGACATCAAGCCCAGCAACCTGATGATCAGCCCTTCGCCACTGGATGCCCAGAACAAGTGGTCTCCCGGCGCGAAACCCGGACGCCTCAAGATCCTTGACATGGGACTGGCCCGGGTCCAGCGGGAGGAGAATGGCCAATCCGAACTGACGCAGGTGGGGTCGTTCCTGGGCACGCCTGACTACATCGCGCCCGAACAGGCCGATGATCCTCGCAATGCCGACACCCGGTCCGACCTCTACAGCCTGGGTTGCACGCTTCATTATCTCCTGACAGCTCAGGTGCCCTACCCGGGCGGCACCATGGTGCAAAAGATACGGAAGCATCATTCGGGTGAGTTGCCGAACACACGGTCTCTCCGTCCCGATCTTCCCGAATCCCTCGAGCGGATTCTCCGCAAACTGATGGCGAAGGATCCGGACCACCGGTACCAGAGTCCCGGTGATTTGGTCGAAGCGCTCAGGGGTTTCCTTGCCGACCCTGGAAAGGTTCCCGCCTCCACGCAGCCCACCGGCCAGGCCACCTCGTCTCCCGCGCCACCCACCACGGCGACAACGCAGGCCGGCGGCAGCACGATCGTCTCGCGCCTCATCCTGGCCCACGGCGGCGAGGTGACCTCGCTTGACCTCTCGCCCGATGGACGAAACCTCGTCAGCGGGGGAAGCGACGAGACCA
This sequence comes from Planctomycetota bacterium, assembly GCA_018970845.1. Taxonomy (GTDB): domain Bacteria; phylum Planctomycetota; class Planctomycetia; order Gemmatales; family Gemmataceae; genus REEB421. The sequence goes on along the minus strand of JAGWVO010000183.1, from coordinate 2,504 downwards.
TTCGCCTTTGGGACGCCCAAACCGGCAGGGAACTGATCCAGTTCACGCCCAATGAGGGACCGACGCTGTCCTTGGCCTATGATCCCAAGGGCGACCGGATTGCCAGTTCCGGCAATAGGCTGTTTGACGACGACATGGGTGTCCACTTCTGGGACCCCCGATCCGGGCAGGAGTCGGGGCGGTTGTCCGGTTACAACCGAAATGTGACATGTGTCGCGTTCCATCCCGATGGCACGATGCTGGCGACCGGTTGCGAGGCGCCCGCGGCCGATCCCAAGGGACTGGTGCGACTGTGGTCCGTTGGCGGGCGTGTTGCCCATGTCGATCTCGGCCGGCATGCCGGAAAGGTGAACCGGGTCCAGTTCATCGGCAGCGGCAGGGTCCTGCTCTCCGCCGGGGACGATGGCGCCGTGAGGCAGTGGGATTCCGTCGAGCGTTCGGCCAAGGGCGGGGTGGCATTCAAGGTGGGGCCGGTGCTGGCCCTGGCCTATGATGCCGCGGCCAAGCGCATTATCGCCGGTGGCAGCGGACTGCAGGTCCGTGAATCCGCGGGGCAAATGCACAACCTGTCCGGCGGGCGCACCGTCGTGCGATCGTTGGCGGTGCTGGCGCAATCAAGGCTCATTTTGGCGGGTTGCCAGGATGGCGTTCTCCGCGTGTTCTCACTTCTCGACTTTTCCATGAAAAAGGAATGCCCGGGGCACCAGGGCGCCATCCTCGGCGTCACCGCCGGCAAGGACGAGAAGTTCGTCTGGACATCCGGGGCCGACGGATCGATCCGCGGCTGGTCCCTGGGATCCTGACAAGCCGGATCCAATAAAAAGGCCGCCGGAGATCCGGCGGCCTTTCATGAGCCTCGCGAGGTTGCGGCGAATCAGCGGCCCTGCCGTTCCGGGCGCAGCGAACGCACCGCGGCGCCGGCCCGCCACATTTCGCTTTCGTGAATCTCCTTCAGTTCCTTTTCAAGCAGTTCGCGGTAATCAGGCCGGCTGTTGACATCCAGCACCCGGCGGGTTTCGTCGCCGCGGGTCACGCTCGCGTAAAGCGCCTCGAACACAGGCCGGGTGGCCTCGCGGAACTTGGGAGCCCAGTCGAGGGCGCCGCGCTGGGCCGTCGTGGAGCAGTTCGCGTACATCCAGTCCATGCCGTTCTCGGCGATGAGCGGATAGAGGCTCTGGGTGGCCTCCTCGACCGTTTCGTTGAAGGCCTCCGACGGGCTGTGGCCGTGGGCCCTGAGGGTCTCGTATTGGGCCAGCCACATCCCGTAGATGGCCCCCATGAGGACTCCCCGCTCCCCGGTGAGGTCGCTGTAGACTTCCTTCTGGAAGGTGGTCTCGAAAAGGTAGCCCGATCCGACGGCGAAACCCAAGGCCCGGGCGCGCTCGTACGCGCGGCCGGTGGCATCCTGGTGAACGGCGAAGCTCGAATTGATTCCCTTGCCCTCGAGGAACAACCGGCGCACCGATGTGCCCGATCCCTTGGGAGCCACGAGGATCACGTCGATGTCCTTGCCGGGCACAACACCGGTCTGGTCGGCATAGACCACGCTGAACCCGTGGGAGAAGTAAAGGGCCTTGCCGGCGGTGAGGTGGGGCTTGATTCGTGGCCAGTTTTCCTTTTGCCCGGCGTCGGAAAGAAGGTACTGGACCACGGTGCCCTTGGCGGCCGCGTCCTCGATGGAGAACAGCGTTTCCCCCGGTTTCCAGCCATCCTGCTGGGCCAGGTCCCATGAGCGGCCCTTGTCGCGAAGGCCGATGATCACCTTGAGGCCGTTGTCGCGCATGTTGAGGGACTGGCCGCGGCCCTGGACCCCGTAGCCGAGCACGGCGATGGTTTCCTTGCCTAAGATGGAGCGAATCTTGTCGGCGGGATAGTCGGATCGCTCGTAAACCTGTTCCTTGCTGGAACCGATGGTGATTTCTTTCATGACAACCTCTGATGACTGATCCGCCGAAGCCCCGACGGAAACGAACCCATAAGTTAGCAGAATGCGGTGGAATTGCCAACGAATCGCACCAGGCGGGGAGCTTGCGCCATGATGTCCGGCCCGGCGAGGGCGGTGTTGGTGACCGGCGGGTCGTCGGGTTTGGGGCTTGAGGTGGCCCGTCGCCTGGCCGGAAGGGGTTTTGTGGTCGGCCTGATGGCCCGCGACAATGACCGTCTCAATTCGGCAGTCTTGGAACTGGGTGGAAACGGGTCCCGGCTTGTCGCCTGCCGGGGTGACGCTGCGGAACCGGCGGATTGCGCCCGGGCCGTGGCGGGGTTGATCGAAGTCGCCGGAGGACTGGACGCGCTGGTTTGCTGCGCGGGAACCTCGTTGCGGGCGCCGGTGGCCCAAACCTCACCCGCGGTGGCCGAAATGGTCATGCGCGCCAATTTTTGGACGGTTTTCCATTCCATCCAGGCGGCTTTGCCGGCCTTGAAGGCCCGCAGGGGCGCCCTGCTGGCGGTTTCCAGCCTCGCCGGCCACCGGGGAGTCCCTGGTTACGGGGTTTATGGCGCCG
>JAGWVO010000182.1 GCA_018970845.1 Planctomycetota bacterium | reverse complement strand
ATGAGCCAACCGCTGGGCGGTTCCACCGCGCATTCTTGATGAAAGCAAATCCGTCCCCGAAAATGCCGAGCTAAATGAATCTCCCACCAACCCGAGGACTTTCCATGAAAACCCGCACCGAGTACCTCACGCTCGAAATCCCCTCAAAGATGGCCTTTGTGAACATCACCCCGAAGGTGGAGGAGGCGATCCGCAAAAGCGGCGTCAAGGAAGGGATCGTGCTTTGCAACAGCATGCACATCACCTCGAGCGTCTTCATCAACGATGACGAACGCGGCCTGCACCGCGACTTCGGAGTCTGGCTCGAGGAACTGGCGCCCTTCAATCCCGACCCGAACCACTACCATCACAACCGCACCGGCGAGGACAACGCCGACGCCCACCTCAAGCGGCAGGTCATGGGCCGCGAGGTCGTCGTGGCCATCACCAACGGCAGGCTCGACCTAGGCACCTGGGAGCAGATCTTTTACGGCGAGTTCGACGGCCACCGGCCCAAGCGGGTATTGGTGAAGATCATCGGGGAGTAGCCCGATTGTGCCCGGCCCGAAATCTGGTAGTTTCTCGTGTTTGGCAACGGAACACCGGCAGGATCACGCGATGTCAAACGGCTTGAAAATCGTGCTCACGGGAGCCACCCGCGGATTGGGCGCCTCCATGCTCGAGGGATTCGCGGCCCAAGGCTGCGTCGTGCATGGATGCGGCAGCAACGCCGACGGCGTGGCCCGCCTCGCCAAGTCCTATCCCTCCCCCCATTCCTTCACGACCGTTGATGTCACCAAGCCCGACCAGGTGAGCCGCTGGGCCGCCGAAGTTTTGAAGTCCGGCGCGCCCGACCTGCTTGTGAACAACGCCGCCGTGATCCATTCACCCGGAAAGTTGTGGGACCTTCCCTCCTCCGAATGGAAGCGCGTGTTCGATGTCAATGTGATCGGATTGGTGGAGGTGTGCCGGGCCTTCGTTCCGGCCATGGCGGCTCGCCGCAAGGGGGTGATCGTCAATTTCAGCTCCACATGGGGCCGTAGCACCTCGCCGGATGTCAGCCTTTACTGCGCCAGCAAGTTCGCCGTGGAAGGCCTCACCAAGTCGCTGGCGCAGGAACTGCCGCAGGGAATGGCGGCGGTGGCGCTCAATCCCGGGGTGATCGCCACCGACATGCTGGCGCAGGTGTTTGGAGCGGCTGCCGCGTCGTATCCCTCGCCTTCGGCCTGGGGCAAGCGCGCCGTGCCGTTCATCCTTGGACTCAAGGCAAGCGACAACGGTTCCTCGGCCAATGTGCCGGGGGGCTGAAGCCCCTTGCCTTGGGATCGTGAGTCCGCACAACAACCTGATACGATGAAATCAGCCTCATAAGTCATGGGAGAATGGAATGTCGTCGCTCAAGTCGCTGATCGCCTCCGGAACGAAACTCTGGCTCGACTCCATCGAGCCTTCCCTCGTGCAGAAGAACCGCGCCCTGGGCGCGACAGGCGCCACTTCCAACCCGATCATCGTTTCCGACATCCTCAAGGGAGGAAAGTTCGACGACGATATCAAGAATCTGCTTGCCGCCGGCCACAGCGACGAGGCGGTCGCCTGGGCCATGACCGACAAGCTTGTCAGCCAGGCGCAGGAGGTGTTCCTGCCCGTGTGGGAATCCACCAAGTGCAATGACGGTTGGGTGAGCTTCGAGCTTGATCCGCTGCTGGAGGACAAGGCCTGCCCGCTGAGCATCCCCGAGCGTTCCAAGCGCTACATCGAACTGGGCAAGAAGTACGCCGCCGGGCAGAAGAACCGCATGATCAAGGTTCCGGCCACGCCGGCGGGCCTTGGCGCCCTTGAGGAACTTGCCGCCGCCGGCGTCACCCTCAATGTGACCCTGATCTTCTCGAAGGACCAGTACATCACCGCACGCGACGCCGTCTGGAAGGGCGCCCAGCGCCGTCCCGGCGGCTTGTCCACCTTCAAGTCGGTTTACTCCATCTTTGTCAGCCGCGTGGATGTCTACACCCTGGCCCATGTGCCCACGCTGATTCCCGCCGCCCAAGGCCAGGTGGGCATCGTGAACGCCAAGCGCATTTGGAAAATGAACAAGGACTTCTGGGCCGGCAAGAACCTGCCCCTGCAGCAGGAAATGATCTTCGCCAGCACGGGTGTCAAGGATCCCAAGGCGGATCCGACCATCTATGTGGCGGCATTCGCCGGATCCGACATCGAGACGAATCCGCCGGCCACCAACGACGCCGTCGAAGCCAGCGGCAAGTCGTTCAGCCGGCAGGTCGATCATCTGCCCCCGGCGGATGTCCTTGCTGACATCGATGCCAAGGTCGACATGAAGAAGCTCGAGGATACCCTCATGTCCGAGGGTCTTGAGAAGTTCTCCGACCCGTTCAAGAAACTTCTGGCCCTGATCGGCTCCAAGCGCGCCTCTCTCGGTTCCTGATAACTCCAACCGAAAACCTGAAAAGGTTGGGGCCCCGCGGTCGCGGGGCCCTTTTGATTCATAAGCGTCTGACTTTTCAGTTGCAGCAGGCGCTCTTCTCGGTGCAGCAGCCCTTTTGGGCCTCGCAGCACTTGCTTTCCTCACAGCAGTCGGCGCTTTCCACGCAGCAGGCGGCACCCGCGAAGCAGCATTCGCCGGTTTCGCCACAACACCCTTCGGTGCCGCAACATTCACCGGTGGCGCAGCAAATGGCGTCGGGAGCGCAGCAAGCGCCCAATCCGCAACAGGGATTCGTCCATTTCCATGCAGCCACCCCGGAAACGCCAAGTCCCATGAGGATGGCTCCAACAACCATGGCCGATTTCATCAACATGATCATGCTCCTTGAAAACCTGGTTCAAAAAATCAGTTAAGCGATGGTGACGACAAGCCGCTTATTCGCGGCATGAACAAAGGAATTCACCAAGGTGATTAACAATTGAACCGGCATTGGAGAAGATGAATTCGCCGGCCGGAAAGGCTGGCAGACCACGAACCCGCCGCCACCGAAACCACTGCCGGCGAGGTTTGAGCCTGCAAGCGGCAAGCTGGCGCGGGGATTGGCTCGGGTACGACGGAACCGGGGGAACCGCTGGTCTTTTCCGCCAGTGTCGCCGGGTCGACCTTCTGGCAGCAAGGAGCTTGGCGGCTTGGCGCCGGATGGGAATCCGCAGGATCATTTTCGTTGGCGCAGCAGCAGCAACTCTTGTTGGCTGAATGAAATGAAAAACGCCAGCAGCAGGCGTGGGGCGGCACAAGCAAGGCGGCCAAGGCCACCAAGGCGCACACGCTGGACCACGACCGCGGCATGAAAATCTCCCCCTGAAGCCTTACCGCTTCTTGTTATCGGATGACAAACTTCCTCTACTATACGGCTATGACCGCTGCAAGGTTGGATCGCCCGACGCTTTTCATCTTCGGGATGTTTTGGCTCCTGCTGCTCCTCGTTACCTTCGCCTTTCTTCGGCCGGAGCCCATCACCATTCGTGACGAGTTGGTGCCGGAGGAAGCCCGATTCCACGCCGCAAAGCTATTTCATATTTTAGGTTACGCATTCCTGACAATCCTTGGCATGGTGGCTTGGCCGGGGCGGGGCCGATGGGTTGCCCTGGGAATGGTGGCCCACGGGGCGATCATTGAAATCATCCAGCCCCATGTCGGCCGGCATGGCACCGTCACCGATGTCGGCATCGACGCGGCCGGCGTGCTGCTGGGGTGGTTGTCCTGCCAGTTCATTCCATTCCGCGGCCCCGCCACTTGATTCCACGAGAAGTCCGCTGATATCCGCCATCCCTGGTTTTGGAGGCGGAAACATGCTGGCCGTTTCTCTTTTCATCCAACTTCTGGCAGGGGAGGCCCGCTGCCCTGAGGATGCCTGCCTGCGCGGAATCGCCTTCATTGACGCAAACAATGGATGGACGGTCGGCGACGACGGGGCAATTTGGCGGACCACCGACGGCGGAGCTCGTTGGGAACGCCAGTCCGGCGGCACGCGAGGCACGCTGCGCAAGGTTGTCTTCCAGGACGCCAGGCGCGGATGGATCTGCGGACGCGAGGATGGGCCCGCGGGAGCCTCGGGGGTTCTGCTTGTCACGCGCGACGGTGGCGAATCATGGCAACGCGTTCTGGCTGGCGCCGTTCCCGCGCTCGAAGGGATCGCGTTCGTCAATGACAACGAGGGCTTCCTGTGGGGCGAAGCCGGCGGCCCGTACTCCTCGGGACTTTTCAAGACAAAAGACGGAGGCAGGTCGTGGGCGCCGGTTTCGGGATTGGCCCCGGGCGGTTGGGTATCGGCATGGTTCGCTTCGCCTGATGCCGGATGGCTCACGGGACGCGATGGAAGGGTTTATCAATTCAGCGGCAAGGAATGGTATCCCATACCCGCGGACGCCCTGGGTGAGCGAAAGGCGCTGGCCTGCCATTCGGGCATCGCCGCGGGAGATGGCGGCCTTCTGATCGACCAGCAAAACGGACGATGGTCGCTTTCACGAACGCATATCGACGCCAAGGCGCTGGCGCAGGCCGAATGGCATGGATTGTGCCGGCAGGGCGACCGTGTGCTGGTGGCGGGTTCGCCAGGAAGCGTGGTACTTCTCAGCGAGGACGGCGGCAAACATTTCGCTCCCCGCGCCACCGGCACGCCGCTGGCCATGCATGACTGCTGTCTATTGCCCGACGGAACCGCGCATGCCTGCGGCGCCATGGGCACCGTGATCAGGAGCGTCGATGGTGGCAAGACATGGTCGATCCCGCGAAAACCGCTGGAGCATGCCGCCATTTTGGTTGTTGGGCGAAGCGCCTCGGCCCTGCCCTGGCGCACGGTCGCCCGGCATGGCTGGGAGGATGGCCTTGCCGTCGCGGCGCTGACCGCTTCCGCGGATGCGACCGCGAACGGATTTCCGGCAACGCTGCGCAAGGCCGGATTCGTGGCGGCCGAAACAGGCCGGCCCGGGCCCACCTGGCGGGAAAGGCTGGTGATGGCCCTGAGGCAGTTCCAGCCCGAGCACCTCTTGCTGGAAGATGTTCCCGGAGACAAGGGATGGCTGATGGATGCCACGGTGGCCCTCCAGTGGGCGGCCGACCCCGCCAAGTGCCCCGAGCAGATCGAAGCCCTCGGCCTGAAGCCCTGGCTGGGTGGCATCGCCTGGCGTTCCTCCGACCCCATGGATTCCATGGTGAGGGTCGATGGCCGCAAACCCTCCGACCGCCTTGCCGACACGGTGGACGGACATGTCGCTTCCCTTCTTGCGGATTCAGGACTACCCGCATCGGAGGAATCGGCGTTTGAAGGCTGGACACCCCTCAGGCCGAACCCTGGCCAAGCATGGGCTTCCCTGCTCGCGGCGTCATCCGCGCGCCTCAGGGGCGCCCAGCGTCCCCTTCCGGCGCCTGAACCCCTTGACCCGGCGATGGCCAAGGCGCTGGAACGAAGGCGGCTTCACGAGGTGCTGGCGCGTCCGGGGGCGCTGCCCCAGGTGGATGCCGAGGCCGCCTCCTCGACTCTCCCCGCCACTCTCGATCTGCTCGACGACGCCAAGGGGGCGCCGTTCCTCGACCGGCTCGCGTCGGGCGCCGAGCGTTCAGGTCGCTGGCAGTTGGCCCGGGAACTGCGGGCGATGCTGGTGGAACGGTATCCGGCCCATCCGCTGGCGCTGTCCTCGACCCGGTGGCTGATCGGCCATGAGTCGAGCCGCGAGGTGCGCCGCCGCGAGGAACTGTCGCGCACCGTCGAGTTGGCGATCCTGCAGGCGGGAATGCCCGGCGGCGCCGACACCGGCATTATCGCGAGAGCCGGCGGCAAAAAAATCGAGTCGCCTGAAACAGTCACCCGCGTCACCCGCGAAACCACCGTGCTGGATGGACGCGCCCTGGCCCGCAAATCGCTCGAATCCTGCCTCTCCCGCGAGGCGCTGCTGCGCGCCTCGGGCAGCCTGGCCGCGCAGGATCCGGCCACCCAGTTCATGCTTCAGTCGGCAAGGCGGCAACTGGGACAGTTCGAGCAGGCCCAGGCGTATTACAACAAGGCCGCGACATCGCTGACCAAGGGAAGCCCGTGGCAGACCGCGGCGGAGATCGAACTGTGGCTGGCCAACCGCTCGGGCGAACCGCCAAGGCCCGCCATCGCCTGCCGACAGGCCGCATCCCGGCCCCACCTCGACGGACGGCTTGAGGACGACTGCTGGATCAACGCGCTGAAACCGCTGCGAGGCGCCGGACCCGCCACCACCGTCGCCATGTCGTTTGACTCGGATTTCCTGTACCTGGCCGCCCGTTGTCCCGGCGCGGCTCCCGATGCCGGCACCGTGGCGGCGGGTCGTTCCCCCGATTCGGCGAAATCCTCAAGGGACAGGGTGTCGTTCTTCCTCGACCTCGACCGCGACCACGCGACCGGTTACACCCTGACCATCGACGACCAGGGCCGGGTCGCGGATCGTTGCTGCGCCGACCCCACCTGGGACCCGCGCTGGTTCGTCGCGGTCGCCCGCGAGGAGGACGGCTGGACGCTGGAAGCGGCCCTGCCCCTTTCAGCCCTCACGGGCGAGTCGGTCACATCCGGCCAGGCGTGGCTGGTTCAGGTGGCGCGTTGGCGCGGTGAATCCATGGCGTGCTGCTGGTCGGGCGCGGCATCCCCGGGCGCCACGGAATCGTTCCCCGGGTTGCCTGGCCTGCTGCTCTTCCTGCCCTCGGGCAAGTCCCGCTGAGCCGAATCCCTTATCGGCCAGCCGGCAAAGCCGTCGCGACCGGCACATCAGCCCCGACTTTGTTCGCGGATTTCCTCAAGCGGCCGATTGCGAATGCCGGGCCCCCGCCATTACGATGCTCCGTGGGGCGCGGCTGGAACAGCGCCCGCGCAACGGGAGTCCTGGCGTGGCAACCGCGTTGGGTGGTTCACTGGCGATCGGGCTCTTCCTCTTGGGTCAATCCCCGCAGCCCGAGGCCATCAAGTCGGCCATCGAGGCCCTGGGCGACGAGAACTTCGAGCGCCGTCAGGGCGCCGAGAGCCGCCTCAAGGAGATGGGCGCCTCGGCCATTCCGGCGCTGAAGGCCGCCAGGGAGCACGCGGACCTGGAGGTCCGGAAAAGGGCCTCGGAGCTTCTTGCCGTCATCGAGCATTCCATCAGGCTGGCGCCACGGATGGTTGACATCAAGGATGGCCAAGTTCCGCTCAAGGATCTCATCAAGGACTTCGCCGGCCAGACCGGCTACGGGATCGAGACCTGGCCCAACCTTCAGGAC
>JAGWVO010000181.1 GCA_018970845.1 Planctomycetota bacterium | reverse complement strand
CCTTGGAACTCTTCCGACAACGACTATGCTTCTTTCTGTAGTAACGGAACAATTTTGGCCGTGGGAACCGGATCAGAGATCCACACGATGGAGCTAGATGAATTCAAGAATCATCTTAATGATTCTTCTCCTCGCTTCCAAATCATCGAAGGCTCTTTCACCTGGCATGAAGCCAAAGCCGACGCCGAGTCCCGCGGCGGCAGGCTTGCGGTGTTGGATACTGAGGAAAAAATTCAAATTGTTGATAAATTAATAGCGGAAAGCGGATTTTTAGGCACATGGGTAGGACTCACCGATGAAGCTAATGAGGGTGATTGGAGATGGATTAATGGTCAAATAGTCACAGCCAACAGATGGGCTCAAGGCCAGCCAGACCTCGAGGGCAGCGAGGACCACGCTGGGTATGATTACACTTCTTTACATAAAGGTTGGCATGATATGCCATCTGGCTGGGGCCTTCGATATGTGCTTGAGGACCCGTTATTGCATACACTCAACACTTCCCCCGTTCTCAATGGCGCCATCACCGGTTCGGGCGAATATGAGCCCGGAGCTACTGCCACGATCACCGCGACTCCAAACGCAGGTTACATCTTCAGCGGCTGGACGGGTGATGCCTCAGGCACTGATAATCCGTTGTCGCTCACGATGGATGCCGACAAGGTCATTGGCGCAACCTTTGAACAGGATATCGCGGACGCCGATAGCGATGGCCTGAGCAATTATGATGAAATCGTCACTTATGGGTCAGATCCGAAAAATCCGGACAGCGATGGTGACTTTTTAGGCGATGGATTTGAAGTTAACAACTCCTCCGATCCGAATGTAAAAACTGAATCACAAGCCTACGGCTTGAAAATCAAATCCATTACAAAGCCGAGCAGTTTTGGAAACATATCAAACGCCAAAGAAATTCAATTGGAGGGCCATACACTTGCCGCATGGGAGTCATCCGGCAACGGGAATATTCACTTGTTCAATTTCAGTGAAGGGAAACTGACCTACCAATCGTCAATTGCATCACCTGATACGAGTCATGATTGGCCGGCGTTTGGCGCGCAGATGTCATTGATTGGAGATCGCCTCGTTACAGGCGATCCGATCACATGGATCAGTGGGATACATGATGGGCGTGGCTATCAATACAATATCCAAGACCGTCAAAATCCACAGTTTGAGCATCGTCTTGATAGGGATGCTCAAACAGCAACTTACATTGGGGGCTACGTTCTTGCGGTAAATGGATTTTCAATATTGAGCTCGTCGGGATGGTCTGATTTCGGGACACAAAACAAGGTTCATATTTTTCGTGAGAACGGGGAATTTTATCAGACGTGGACTGATGGTTATAATAAATTAATTGAATTTGCGAGGAGTCCTTCAGGCGATGCTTTCATTGTTTCTAGAACGGAATCGTCATCCGCCCCTGCTGCTCAAGCGACAAAAATCGATATTTACAATGTTACCGATGGGAATATTCAGCATCATGGCGGCCCACAGCTAACTTTCCAATTTTCATACAATGACTTTTCAAGTATTAACGAATCTGGAAATCAGCACTCAAATCATCGGTTTGCGTTCGACGGAAATAAGATTTATGCAATCGATGATGATTATCTGAGAATTTTTAGCCTTGATGATGGGACTTGGAATGAAACTTCTGTAGATCTTAGGATCTACAGCGGTGGTTCAAAATTTTCTTCAACTAATCTTCTGCTTGGCGATGGTTTCCTGATCGTGAGTTCGCCAAACGCGGATTGCCGCGACTCATCCAAAGGATGTGTTGTGATTTTTGACATAAACTCAGCCAATGGCGCTCTTCGCTATCGTGAGACCATCCCCAACAGCTCCCAGATTCCTGGCGAGTTCGGCTCTTATGTGGCACTTGATGAAAAGACCGGACACTTGCTCGTGAGCACGGAATTTGGATCCAGTCATGCATGGGGCGTTATCAATTCGAATGACGGAAATTGGATTGTTTATGAGGGCCTGAAAGAAAAACAAAGCACTTTCCAAATCATTGAAGGCTCCTTCACCTGGCACGAAGCCAAAGCCGATGCCGAGGCCCGTGGTGGTAGGCTCGCGGTGTTGGATACGCAGGAGAAGATTGATCAAGCGAATGCTTACTTGGGGGGGTATGATTATTGGCCTGATATGTGGATTGGGCTTACCGATGAAGCACAAGAAGGAAGCTGGAAATGGATAGATGGCAGCCCATTAAGCTCAACGAATTGGTATCCCGGCGAACCCAATGATATGTATGGTGAAGATTTCGCGATTTTATACAGAAATCTTCCTGGGGTGCATTCAAATGGCGAATGGAACGATGTGGGGGATTCGTTTAGAACTGCCTACTTACTTGAGCATTCTCAAGTGGAAAATTTTGACACCGACAGCGATGGTTACGCTGACGCTGAAGAAATACAATGGGGCTCCAACCCCAACGACAGCGGCAGCTATCCGCAAGTTTATGTGAGTTTTTCCAGCAATGGCGGCGGCAACATTGAAGCCACAGGTCTTGATTATGGGAATGGGTGGGGCAACTATTGGTACAATTACTACGAAGGATATGCCCCACTTCGCTCCATCGTGACTCTTACGCCGGTAGCTTATAATGGTTATGTTTTTACAGGCTGGTTCGGTGATGCCTCTGGCACTTCCAGTCCCTTGAATTTGCAAATGGATTCAAGCAAATCGGTTCAGGCCAACTTCGAGCCCGACTATGCCGACACCGATGGAGACGGTCTCACGAATTACGAAGAGCTCGCGATTTATATTACAAATCCCAATGCATCGGACACGGATGACGACGGGCATTCGGATGCCAAAGAGATTCAAAGAGGCAGTGATCCCAACAACTCGGCAAGCATACCCGAAAAGCTTGGTAATTATATCGGTTCTTTTGATTCAATTTCAAACAAGGTTTACGGCGGTTCTTCATTCTTGATCAATCTTCCAGCAGCAAGCAGCGGTTTGCCAGTTGTGGTTAGTGTCAAATCGGGTCCGGCGAAAGTTGAGGGAAACAGGGTTCGTTTGACGGGAGCTGGAATCGTCGTACTGGCTGCCAATCAGCCAGGAGATGAAGACTACAAGGCCGCAAATGAGGTTACAGTATCATTTGCAGTGCTGGATCTTCAAAACATGACCGGCGAATATATCGGCAACTTCAATGCCGAATATTTTGAAGGAGCGCAGGAAGCGATGAATCGCAATGGTCAGTTGTCGATGAAGCTGGCAAAGGACGGTGCCTTCACTGGGTCGATGGTGATCCTTGGGAGCAGAATCAGCATTCGTGGAAAGTTTGATGCTTATGGAGCCGCTGAAATTTCCGTAAGCAGCAAAACGATATCTGGGGTTTTTGTTGACCTTTCTATCGAGCCAATGACCGAAACCGAGTTTCAGGTAGCGGCGAGCATCAGATGGAGTGATGAGACAAGCAGCGAGTTTGTTTGTTATCCGGTTGCCTATACGGGCACCGGTGGCACCAATAACTGCACCCTGGCCGGAAAGCAGATCAATAGTCTGCTCATCAGCCAGTTGCTTTCGGGGATCGATTTTGGTCACGGTTTCACCAAAATAAAAATCAGCACAAACGGAACCCTAACTTTTGCCGGGCGCATGGCGGATGGCAGCACGGTCACGGGCTCGAGTCGTTTGGTGAAGGATGAATACGGGGATCTTTTGGCTCAGGCTTCATTACCGCTGGCCGCCGTGAAAGGCCTTCTGCATGGGGTTGCGCAGGTGCAAACAGATCCTGAGGAAGGGCAATACCACCTTGCCTCACCTTACGAGTGGGTATGGGTGCGACTGCCCCAGTCCAGAGCGAGGATATTCAAAGAGGGCTTTGCCGAAAAATTGAGTGTTTACGGTCAGGTTTGGAATTACACCAAAGGGCAAAGCGCTTTGCCTGAGGGAGTGGATGGGTTCACATTCCAAGTCGATCCTGACTCCATCGTGCTCGAAGAGCCTCTGGATTTGTGGGGAAGCTGGCCTTCCAGCAACAAGCCGACATGGGATTATATGCCGAAGGGATTCACCTTTAAGGTCAATCCCATCACCGGAGACATCAGCGGCACCGCTCCAAGAACCATCAACGGGAAGGCAACCAAGGCCGCAACTTATCAGGGTCTTTTATTGAGACCAGGCCTAGAAACCTACGATGGATCTCCGCTGTTGGGTGGGGGGTACATCCTTGGCGCCGAGTCGTCTGGTGTGGTCGAACTCACGGTGCCATGACACGAACCCTAGCTCTCCACAGACATTCACAGCCATGAAAATCATGTCCTCTTCGTACAAGTTGCTCCTTTGCGTTTTGTTGTTGCTCTCGGCTAACACATTGAAAGCAATTGAGGGCTTACAATTCCCTTCATCACTAGCTGGCAAGGTAATGGTAGCTTATTGGGGCAATGGGAATGATTACGAATGTTACCTTTTCAGAAATGAAAATGAGTTTGTCTTCATTGATACGGAAGAATCCGGAGTCAAAAAATACAGCTGGAATGCCAGCGCCAAAATTCTGACAAATCATGATTTCGGGGAAGATGTAAGCCTGACACTGACGACGCCTTATGGAGGCCAATTCACGATTCGAGAGGGCAATCAACTACTCGGCTCTGGAACTTTTGTTTTGTATGACAGCCTATGGGATCTTGACCGCAATGGGGTTGCTGATGGCAGGCAGATTCAAGATCTTAAATTACCGGATTTCAAAACTCGCTTGGACCTTTTGGGGGATTATGACGAAGACGGCCTTGTTTTGGCGGCCGAGCTAAGGATGGGCATCAATCCTATTGTGTCGGACACGGATCGAGACGGTTATAATGACGGACATGAGGTCGCATTTGGTATGGATCCAAAAACGCCGAAGGCGATATCAGCCGGGGGAGATTCTAGTTTTTACTTAGACCCCGAAGGCCGCGTTTGGGCAGTGGGTGATAATGAAGATGGCCAATTAGGCGACGGCACAAGAATCACAGCCTACACACCACGGCTGATCATGTCGGAAGTTAAGGCAATCTCGGCGGGCGACGGTTATACCTTGATGCTGAAGAAGAACGGCACGGTGTGGGCAACAGGTGAAAACTGGGCTGGGCAGTTGGGCGATGGAACCCAGACCGACAAGGTCATCCCTGTTCAAGTGATGAGCAATGTTTTTGCCATTTCAGCAGGTGATGAGCACAGCCTGTTTCTCAAGACAGATGGAACTTTGTGGGCGTGTGGGCACAATGAAGATGGACAGCTTGGAGATGGGACAAATCGTACCCGCACATTGCCTGTAAAGGTGATGAGCGGAGTTCAGGCCATGTCAGCGGGCGGGGCCTTTACTATCTTTCTCAAAACTGATGGCACCGCATGGACGTCTGGCGAAAATTGGGCCGGGCAGATTGGGGATGGCTCATTTGAATCCAGAAGCACTCCGATTCTAATCATGTCTAGCGTGAAAGCTGTCGCCGCAGGTATGGATCATGGGTTATATCTTAAATCGGATGGCTCACTATGGTCAGTAGGTGGAAACTGGGCTGGTCAGTTGGGAGATGGAACCACGATATATCAAACAACCCCGATTCAAGTTTTTTCCAATGTCATGGCCATGGCAGCGGGTGATGACTTTAGCGCAATTGTAACCAATGAGGGTGATTTGTTTTTGGCTGGAGATCGAGGGATAGGCATTCAAGGCATCGAGCCTGTCCAAATCATGAGTGATGTGCAGTCTGTCTCGGCCGGTGCCGATCATCTTTTGTTCCTTAAGAACGATGGTTCCATTTGGGCTCAAGGCTATAATGAAAGCGGGGCTCTAGGTTCTTCTGATCCGCCGATGCTTGCTAATCCGGTAGTGGTGATGACGGGGGCCAAAGCTGTAGATGCGGGTCCGCATCATAGTTTGATTCTCAAAGATGACGGCTCAGCTTGGGCTGTTGGTGACAATTTTGTTGGCGCGCTTGGCGATGGTACATTTGAAAGTCGATCAAATCCTGTACAGGTTTTGACCAATGTCCAAGCGGTTGCGACTGGTGAAGATCATAGCTTGTTTTTGAAAACAGATGGTTCTGTTTGGCTATCAGGGATTCCGCTGGGAACGCAAGTTTCGGATGACTATGATTATTTGTACCAAGATTATCGCGCGCAATTAGCCGTAGTTGCGAATCCTGTTAAGTTGACAACAGATGTCAAAGCAATTGCTTCCGGTGTTCGTCACAGCCTGTTTTTAAAAAATGACGGATCGGTTTGGGCCGCGGGAGAGAACTGGGCCGGTCAGCTGGGGATTGGATCGAACGAAGGCCAAACTAATCCGGTTTGGGTCATGGATGGCGTGAAGGCCATCGCGGCAGGCGACCACCACAGTTTTTTCCTTAAAAATGATGGCTCTCTTTGGGGTGCAGGGCTGAATGAAGAAGGCCAGCTTGGAGATGGCACCCTCATTAATCGCAAGGTTCCGGTATTCATCATGAAAGATGTAAAAGCCTTGTCCCGTCCTCACGCCGGAGATCACAGCCTTTTTCTTAAGACGGATGGGAGTGTGTGGGCTACAGGACGAAACTCAAGTGGCGAGCTTGGCATTGGTAGCTACCGTTCAGTCAATGAGCCCACCAAAGTCATGGGTGGCGCTATCGATATGGCTGCAGGATCTTCGCATAGTTTTTATCTCAAGTTAGACAAAACATTGTGGGCGAGTGGCGCAAACGAGTCGGGACAATTGGGCAATGGAACAACGAATGGTAGCAATGTACCGATTCTCGTCATGACTGGCGTCCGCAGCATGAGCTGCGGTGAAATTCATAGCCTTTTTCTCAAGGAGGACGGGACAGTTTTGGCATCTGGCAATCGCTATTACGGCAAAATTGGAGACGGTTACGAGCATGATGAGTTTTATTCTGTAAAAAGTTTTAATATACCCTCAAAATTACCTCAGACCATCGGAGCATTCGCTTCAATTCCGCCCAAAGTCTTTGGCGCCGCGTCTTTTGCTGTCGCATTGCCCGCTGCCAGCAGCAAATTGCCCGTGACGCTAAGTGTGAAATCTGGCCCGGCGACTATCTCGGGCAACAAGGTAACCATCACTGGTGTCGGGACAGTGGTGATGGCGGCCAATCAAGCAGGCAACTCCAATTATGCCGCCGCGCCTGAAGTGACGACGAGCTTTGTTGTATCCAAGGCCGCGCAAACGATCCGGTCTTTCTCTAAGATTTCGCCAAAAACATTTGGCTCCGTGCCTTTTGCTGTCACGATACCATCAGCCAGCAGCAAATTGCCTGTGACGCTGAG
>JAGWVO010000180.1 GCA_018970845.1 Planctomycetota bacterium | reverse complement strand
TGCCCCGCCTGGCTCATCCCCGGCGGGGCACTCCTGTTTCTCCCGTGCTATTCTTCAATCCATGACAGCGATTTTTTTCATTTGCCTGCATGCGTTTCCAGCGCAAACGCCAACAGCCAACTCTGAAGGGGTTGCTGGCAAGGTGATCATGCTCAAGACGGCCCGCGACCTGGCCACCGGAACCACCAAAAGGTCGTTTGAGGTTCAACTTGATTGGGCCACGGAACGAATTCCCGTGCTTATTTCCAGCGCGCCCACCCGCATGAGTTTTTCGGAGCGGGGTAACCCCCATTTGGAAATCAACATCGGGCGTTCCATGATACCTCCCGAAATGACTAACAGGCACAATTGGGTGCTGACTGTTCCCTCGGACTGGGTGCCTGCCAAGCCATGGAAATGCAAGTTGGAAGCCACGGCGGTTGTCATGGATGGATTGATTGTCATTCCCATGGGAAGGGTGATTGACCTGCTGAACCGAGTCAAGTTTGGCCCCCTGGAATTGGCACGCGATGGCAAATTCAGATGTCTTGTGACCAGGGCTGATAGGAAAGCGAACCGCCTTTCATTGACAGTCAGGACGGAAATTGATTCAGGGGCGGTTGACCTGGAAAGTTTCCAATCCTGGGCATTCATGAATCGCTTGGAATCGATCGCGGGGGTAACCAAGCGAGGTCCGGTTGGTTTTTCGATCGATTCCCAGTCATCCAATTTTGCTGAAGTGACCTATCACTTTCCAGCGAATCTGGCAGCGGACGCCGTATTGTCCCTGACCGCGATTCGCGGGTTGAGAACCCAAAACATTATTCTCGAGTTCAAGGATATTCCCTCATGGTGACTGAATCGGCCTCCCCCCAAAAAGCTGAGGATGTCGGGGAATTTTTTTCCAGCGCGTGGACTGCTTACAAGAAGTGCCTTGAAGCAAACATCCTTCGGCATCGGGAGTTCTTTTCGTTGTTGGGGAAAGAATTGAATTCACGGATACCACCGGGTGGCGTTGTCATGGACCTCGCTTGTGGAGACGCGAGCAATATCGTCGGCGTACTTCCCGAGGGAGTTCACTATTTGGGCGTGGATTTGGCGAAGCCGGCACTTGATTTGGCGAGCCACAAGTTAAAGTCCGTTGGCATCATGCACCAGCTAGTTCAGGAAGAATTTCAAAGTTTCGTCAAGAATTACCCGGACGAGGCGTGCATCGATGGGGCCTTGATTTCCTACTCGCTTCACCATCTTGATTCCGCGTCCAAGGGCAAGCTGTTTGTCGATATCCTCCGGATACTCAAGCCCGGAGGAACACTTTGGGTAATCGATGGAATCAGGCAGTATGGCGATACCCGTGATAGGTGGCTTGAAAGGCTTTGGAATCTTATGAGTTGCGAGGGGGAAGGGCATTTGAGCCCCGCCGAGATGAACGGCCTCAAGGAGCACATTTGGAAAAGTGATTTCCCCGAAAGCTGCCCGGGCTATGCCGCCATGGCTCTGCAGGCTGGTTTTGAAATGTGGGAGTTCCTTCTGGAAGAGGGCAAGGGAGCGCTCGGAATGTTCAGGGCATTGAAAAGGAAGGCAAAAGGCCAATCCGATCAGGTGTGCGCCGCATCAAACAAAACCAATGCATAGGGTCCGAAAACCATGACAGGCATCCATGCCGCAAGGGCCGGGTGGACAAAATCGTTGTCACCGAGCATCTTGGCTGAATAACCTGCACCAAAGAACAGGCAGCATAGGACGAGGCAAATCCCCGCCGAAATGAAGATATTTCGATTCTGGTCCCTGAGAATTACGGACAGTCCGAGCATCACAAGCACGACCCCGATGAGAGGACGGACAAGCCGGGAATGGAAAAGCACGGCGAGGGAAGGGGCCCTGCTGGCGTCGGGTCGCTGCATTTCCTGAAACAGCCTGATCGTGCTCGCAAATCCGAACCAGTTGGGGTTTCTGGTGATGGCATCGAAACCGACCTCCCTCACATGCAGGAGATATCGGCCCGTATCGACGGCCTCGATCAGTTGCGTTTCCCGGTCCCAACCTTCAATTTCTTTGGGAATTGTCTGCAATAGTTCCCATTTGCCTCCCCGGCCCCCTTCGGGATCAGGGTGGAAAACGGCGGTTTTGGCTGTGATATGGATCAGGTTTCCCGCCAACGATTCCGGGACAGTGACGCGCAGGTTGGAAACGGCTCGCGAAGTCCGGTCGGCCTTGTCCCCTTCGAAATGAATGCCGTTGGGTTCATAGCCGCTTCGTACTTGCACGATGTTGACGGCATGCGGGTCGTCTTTCTCGCTCATCAACTTGTCACTGATGAGGGGGACAACGACCTCCTGATTGAAAACCGCCAGACCCAGCAATGCGAAGGCCCCGGCCAACACGGGAGCCACCACCCGGTGAATGGACACGCCGCAGGAAAGCAGTGGGACCAGTTCGTTGTTCCTTTGTGTCCATGCGATCGTGAACATGGCGGCCAGCAGGACAATGGCTTCGCAAAGCCTGTCAAAAATCTGTGATAGGCGGTATCCGTAAAAGGCCGCGATGTCGATGGCGACTTTTTGCCAGGGTTTGTTCTTGCCAGTGAAATCGTCGAGGTTCGTGAAAAGGTCGACCACCACATACAAGGAAAGCATGCTCACAAGGCATACGATGTAGGCCTTGAAAAAGGCCGCCAGCATCTGCCTGTCAATGATGGTTAGCAAGGTTTGGCTCCGTTTCTCGACTACCTTTGATTGGAAAGGCGCTTTCCGGGCACATAGTCAAGCACATACTGGCTGACATAAAGGTTGGCTTCGGTGCACGCGCTATCCCCGAACCCGTGGGCTTTCAATTCCCGGTAGGCCTCCTCGCGGGGCCAATTTTGATACTCCATGCGGAACACGGCCAGGAGAACCCCGGTCCGGTGCAGACCCGCCTTGCAATGCACGAGCATGGGGTAAAGATCCTCGCGGTCGTAAAGGGAAAGCATGTCATCGACCGCCTTGGGCCTGTGGGGTCTCGGCCGATCGGGAGGAATCAAGTCTGGCATCACATGGAAGTAGCGAAGACCGAGTTGCCTGCACATTTCCTGTTCCCCGGTTTCAGCCTTGTTGAAATACCCGTTGCGGATCCTGGGGTCTGGAAATTCATCCTGAAGGTTGACAACGGATTTGATTCCGTATCTTTCGACGGCATCCCTGAATCCGTCGACCGTCAACTGTCCGCTCCTGTAGAGCTTTCCAGGAACAACCTCCCGCAAACGCTTTCCATGCTCCCAAACGTTTCTGTAAAACCCGTACAGTCCGCCGGAGAGAAGAAGAACAAGCAACACGGACAGAATGGCTCCGCCCGCCCTTCGAAGCCTTTTTCCTGTCTCGAGCACCCTGCGCCCTCCTTACCTCGTCAGGGGCGGTACAATGCCCGGCGTGCTGTTTCGACTCAAGGCCGACCGGCTAGAAAATAAAATGATTCGTACAATTTGATTAAATCGGTGGTGGAGAGGCCCATGTGTTTCAATTTCCGGTCTTTCCAATATTGCCTATTCTTCGCTTTTGCTTTTCTCGGAGGCGCATCCATGAGTCGTTCCGATGAAGGCATGTGGCTTCTTAATGACCCGCCCGAGTCGTTGCTGGAGACTCGACATGGTTTCAAATTGACAAAGGATTGGATCAAAAGGGCCAGAACCGCTTCGGTCAGGTTCAACAGCGGCGGATCTGGAGCTTTTGTCTCGGCCAGCGGTTTGGTGATCACGAATCACCATGTCGGCGCCGACACATTGGCCAAATTGAGCACCAAGGCCAAGGATTTGCTCCAGGAAGGTTTCTTGGCCAAATCCTTAGCTGAGGAAATGGCCTGTCCCGACCTTGAACTCAACATGCTGGATGGGATCGAGGATGTCACGGACCGGGTTGAGGAAGCAGTGCGGGCCGCGACCGATTTGGCGGGTCAAAGCCGTGCCAGACGGTCAGTGATGGCCCAAATTGAAAAGGAGTCGCTTGAGCGGACGGGAATGCGGTCGGATGTGGTGACGCTTTACCATGGGGCCGTCTATCACCTCTACCGCTATCGCCGTTTCACCGAAGTCAAGCTGGTCTTCGCCCCGGAATCTTCAGTTGCCGGATTCGGTGGTGATGTGGACAACTTTGAGTATCCACGGCATGGGCTCGATTTTTGCCTTTTCCGCGTTTATGAAAAGGGAGTCGCTTATAAGCCGGAATCTTTCCTCAGGCTTCACCCTGAAGGTCCCCGGGAAGGCGACCTCGTCTTCGTCACTGGGCATCCCGGGGCGACCCAAAGGCTCGAGACGGTAGCCAAATTGCAGCACCGTCGGGATCATCTTCATCCGTTTTCCTTGGCTTACCTCAGAATGCTTGAGGCAGCGCTTGGGCAGCATGCCTCCACGGGATCGGATGCGGCACGGCAAGCCGCCAGGGAGCTTCATTCGGTGGCCAACAGCCGCAAGGCGATTTCAGGCCAATACCAAGGGTTGCTTGACGCCAAGCTGATGGCGGTCAAGGTCGATGAGGAGCAGCGGCTCATCGCCGCCTCGAATGACAATCGGCCGTGGGAGTCGCTGGCTTCGGCATGTCAGGCCCACTCCCATTTTCATCGGGAGCATTCGCTCTTTGAACGAGGTTTCGCTTTTGATTCCGACTTGTTCGTGATTGCCAGGACGATTTTCCGGCTTGTGGTTGAGAACCCGAAGCCAGATGGCGAGCGATTGCGCGAGTATCGTGACGCCAACAGGAAATCACTTGAATTGGCGCTTTTCTCCCCTGCGCCGATCCACCCTTCATTCGAAAAAGCGCGGTTGGCGGCCACTCTCACATGGTTGGCGGAGGTTCTTGGTCCCAGCCATCCGGAAGTCAAAGGGATTTTGGATGGAAAGCAACCGGCGCGCCTCGCCTCGGAACTGGTGGACGGGACTCGATTGGCCGATGTGCAGGAAAGGCGACGACTGGTTTCGGGTGGGGAGAACGCGATTCGCTCCAGTGCGGATTCCATGATTCGCCTGGTTGCGCTTGTTGATCCGTTTGCCCGCTCAATGCGGAAACGGTTTGAGGATGAGGTTGAGGAACCAGAAAGGCAGGCGATGGCCCGCGTGGCTCAAGCAAGATTCAAACTTTATTCACGCGCCGTGGCTCCCGATGCAACATTCACCCTGCGGCTGGCATTTGGATTGGTTCGCCCTTACGAAGAAAATGGGAAGATTGTGCCATTCCAGACCACGGTCGCTGGACTGTTTTCCCGCCATGACCAAATGTCAGGCAAGGAACCGTTTCATTTGCCATCGTCGTGGCTGGCGGCAAGGCCAAGGATCCATTTGGAAACCCCTCTGAATTTCATTTCCACCGCGGATACGATTGGTGGCAATTCAGGAAGCCCGGTGCTCGACCGCCAAGGGCGGTTGATTGGCGTCAACTTTGACAGGAATCGTCCGGGCCTCGTCCGTAACTTTATCTACACGGATGTCGGGGCGAGGCATATCGCTGTTCACGCTGGTGCCATAGCTTTGGCGCTTAAGGAAGTTTACGGAGCCGGCGCCCTCCTGAGTGAAATGCTTGACTAACCCCCGTGTGATTGAGGAGTTGATGGCCCCATGAAGCTTGTGATTGTCATTCCCGATGGAGCGGCCGACGAACCACAATCAGGCCTTGGCGGCAGGACGCCGCTTCAGGCAGCCAAGACACCGGCAATGGACGAAGTGGCGAGAAGGGGGATTGTCGGACTTTCCAACAATGTGCCGCCCAGGCAAACTCCCGCCAGCGATGTGGCGACCTTGAGCCTTTTCGGATACGACCCAGACCAGGTCTACACGGGGCGCGCGCCCCTTGAGGCCAGGGCCATGGGCATTAACCTTGGACCCGACGATTGGGCGGTTCGCTGCAATCTCGTCCATGTGCCTGACGGTGCCATGCGGGATTTCACGGCTGGCCACATCGACAACGCCACTGGAAAGGCGCTGATCGCGGTGCTTCAGGAGCGGCTTGGTGGGCCGCGCAAGGTGAATGGGGCATCGGTTTCCTTGGAGTTTCATCCGGGAGTCAGCTACCGCAACCTCTTAGTCGTTCGCGGCGGAGCCGGTGTCTTTTCTTCAGGCACGAAGGGGCAGCCGCCCCATGACATTCCCGACCAGCAGATCGCGGGCCACCTACCCACAGGTCCAGGCTCTGAGATGCTCAAGGAAATCATGATCGCGAGCGTTCCGCTTTTTGCCGAATCACCCTTCAATAAATCCAGAATCGCCGCTGGCCACAAAACCGCCACGCAGTGCTGGCTTTGGGGAATGGGAAAGGCACCAGTACTGAAAAATTTTCAGGAACGATTCGGCAAGAAAGGGGCGATCATCAGCGCGGTTGATTTGGTTCGGGGGGTTGGACAACTGATCGGCTGGCATCGTATCGATGTACCCGGAGCGACTGGGTATTTGGACACCGATTACGCCGCCAAGGGCCGATACGGGATCGATGCCTTGGCCAGCCATGATGTCGTTTGCATTCATGTTGAGGCTCCAGACGAGGCATCCCATGAAGGTCGGGTGGATGCCAAGATCAGTGCAATCGAGGAAATCGACTCTAAAATCGTGGGGCCGATGCTTGAAGCTCTCAAGCGATATCCGGATAGCAGAATCTTGATAGAACCCGATCACCGAACGCCATTGCGGACTCGTGCCCACAGCCATGGTCCGGTTCCATTCGCATTGGCCGGGGCGGGGATTCGCGCCGACAAGGCATTGGAATACAGCGAGATCGCTGGTACCGAAACCGGATTGGTTGTCGATCCTGGACACCAACTAATGGAAAAGGCATTGAATTTAAACGCATTTTAATGATTCGTTTTTCGTGAGCTTGACCGGAAAGGCTTCATCGTTGAGACTTGAAATAAGTAGTCCGTTTCCTGCCGACTTGTTGAGCGGTGATATCCTCTGTCCCCGCGCAACTCCCGACGAGGGTTTAACATGCACCGCAGCCTGCAATTAATCGGACTAGCCGCATTTTTAGGATTGGCCCACAACGCCTTCGCGGGCTGGCCTGTCGATCCTGAACAGCGACAAAAGGCTATTGGTGAACCGCAGTCCCTTAAGATTGAACCCGCTTCCATCGACCTGAATGGCAAGCGGTCAAGGCGTCAGGTTCTGGTCACGGGAAGCTATCCGGAGCAATTGGTGCGCGACCTCACCGGATTGGCCGCATTCACCATTGACCCCCCATCGCTCGCGCGCATCGACGAAACAGGATTTGTCACACCGCTCGCCAACGGGACCGGCAAGTTGGTGGCTACCGCTGGGAAATCTCGCGTGGAAGTGCCATTGGTGGTGAAGGATTTCGAAAAGCCCATTC
>JAGWVO010000179.1 GCA_018970845.1 Planctomycetota bacterium | reverse complement strand
TGGCCCTTGCCAACCGCAGGGAAGAAAAGGCCTTGGTCGAGCTTGGAGCGATTTCCGTCAGCCGTCCGGCGGGAAAGCCCGAAAGGGAAAATTCCGGTTGGCTTGAACTTGTATCAATGCGGCAGGTGTCGTTGCCCGACCCCTGGAATGTTCCCACCCTGATCCTGCTTGCCGACGCCAAGGAGGCGGCTTTGGTGGCGCGCAACATCGTTTCGTTGGGGCATGACGGGGCGCGATTGGGATGCATGGCGGGCGAGTCCGGGCGGTGGTGGGTGATTCATGGCAACAGCCTGCCGGTATTCGTGCTCGTTGGTCTGGCGCTCAACCGACCCGGAAGCGTGATGGTGGACCTGATAGGCAAGGGAGCGTGGTTTCCCGCGGGTTTTCGGCATCCGATGGAGCGTTCGGTTCAGCCCCGGGCAGGGGGATGGATGCTGTGCCATGCCGACAGGCCGTGGGAGTCGGTTGAGGCGCCATCCCTCGAACCGATCGAAAGGAAAACAACATTTGAAATCGGGACAATCGTCCCCCTGAAAGCCGGCGACTGGGAGGAACCGATCCGGGTCTCGCTCCGCCTTGAACCACGCGGCGACCCGACGGCCCCCTCCGCATGGTGGCATGCTGGGAACAATTTGGTTGAACTGCGGAGATGGGTGGCGCGATTGCCTCCCCCGGAGCTTTCAAGCTACATGTTCATGGTTGTCACGGATCCCGAACCCGGGGTGTTTTTCCGCTGGCGAAGGTCGGCTGGCAAGTCGCGAACGGAACCCCCGCCGATGTCGCTGGAATTATCGGAGTTGGCGGGCATCGACGGGGTATACCTGCCTTGCGACAGAAAGATCGAACCAAGCCTGTCGCCGTTGATGCTCCGGAAGGCCCTTGGATCAGCCATGGGAACGGCCAGCGTTCTGCTGCCCGACAGCGGTGGCGGCTTCCGGGTGCTCGTGTTGCCCGATGAACAGGGAGATTTCCGTCTTCTGGATCATTGGGTTCGCTATTCGCTGGAAAGTGACGTCACGGTGGTTAACGCATGGAAGGACCAGCATTCGTTCCAGTTTGACGGGCTTGTCAACGATGCCTTGGCCGCGCAGTCACCGCCGATTCCACCCACCTTGCGGGAGGAGTCCATCGCCGAACCGTCGCCGCCGCCAACTCCGAAGCCCGCCAGGGCCCGTTCGAGGAAAAACGCGGCACCTTCCGCCAACCGGGAAACGGCACCTGACCCCCCGGCGGCCGCGGGCGTCGACTTGAAGTCGCCCAACTTGGTTGAAGAGACCGGCCAAGGACCGCGGGAACCTGAGATCAGGAGGGAGGCGCTTGTCGCGCGGTTTTGGGAAATCGAGGGCGGCCTTTTCGGCAAGGAGCGATTGTCGTTGATGTCCAGGCTTGCGGACATCGAGACGGAAACGGGCAACCATCATGAAGCCGCGCGATTGTTGACGATTGTGGTATGGCACGACGACAAGCGGCAGGACTGGGAACGACTTTTCGCGGCTGAAATGTCAGCCATCGGCGACAAATCCGCTCCGGGGCTCGATGCCTATGCGCCTTCGGGCGAACCGGGCAGGCATTGGGCGGTGTGGGCCCGAGGGGCCAAGGCTCCCGCGATCACCGGGCGAGTCGCGGACTTTCTCAGGCAGGCGGCCCGCTCGGAACGATGGCCCTTCACGCACTTGTGGTGGGCGGCGAACGGGGCGTCGATGGCTAGCGGTGGCGACGCGCTGCTTCTCGCCGAGGCTCGCGACCGGCTGGTCAGGCGCCTGGGAGAAGACCTCAGGCTTCATGGCGACATGCCAAGGATGTTGACCGACAAGGTGGGCCGGTCGGGAGTCGCCGGGCATGAGGACCAGCTTTCCATGGTTGGTCCCATGGTGTCGGGATTGCTGTCGGAATGCGAGGCATCGTTTCCCCGGTCCGGCCGGGGAGCGGACGCCTGCCATGCCCTGCTTGTTCTGGGCCATGCCGCTCAGTCGATCGGGTTGGCGCTTCTGGGAGACCTTTCCTCGACGGCGGTCATCGACCGGGCCGTGGAGCGCGACGCTGGAAGAAGCCATTCCAACGCATCGAGCCTTTCCCGCACCGTATCGCATTTGCTTGCGGCTTATCGCTACCGGCTGGAACAGGCCCGCGGCGGCGGCCTTTCCGGCCCGTTGCCGCCCAATCTCGAGCCGTCGGGCCAAGGGCGCGAAGCCGGCGAGATTCGCTACATCTACAGGAAGTTTCTTGAAATATCGCGGTTCCTGGAACCCGAGCAACGCGTCAGTCCGTTCGAGCCTTTCACCCGCGCCGGCCCCGAATGCCTCGCGCGGTTGCGCGCGGCGCCCGACCAGTCGCAACTGGCGCAGGCGTTTGATGAATGCCTCGCATCCCTCTCGGAAGGTCGCCTGCCGGCGCACCAATGGTCGGCGTTGGCCTTGGCGGTCTTGGAGCGGGCCGTCATCCTCGACGAGGGGAGGGCCGGTGCCGCCCTGTCGTTGCTTGGGGACAATCGTTTCGCGGGAAACCAGTCGGGCGAGATCCAGTACGAACGCTGGCTCCTGCTCGCCGCGGCGACGAGGCTCGCGTGCCAATGGAACCTTCCCCTGGGCGGTTTGCTCGGCCGGATCATCGATGAAATGAACCGCCAGATGGCGGGAGGGCGGCAGGTTTGGGTGATCGCCTTCCTTGGCAAGGTGGCGCGGCGCATGCTGGCCTGCGGCAGGGCCGCCGACCTCGGGGAGATTTCCGAGGCCATTCGCAATGGAGCCGATTCAACCCGGTCGGGATTGGCCGTGGAGGCCCATCTTGAGGCGGTCGCGATCGCTTCGGGGCAGAGGCGGTCTGATGGTTTCTGGAATCGCATCAAGGATTCGGATTTCAGCCGCCCGCCTTCCGACCTTCCCTCGCGGGATGGCACCGTCGGCCTGCTCGACTCGCTCATCAACCTCAGGATCATGGTGGATCGCGAAACAGGGGCGACGCTCGCCGATCCGATACGGGCGCTTCTCCGCTCACTCATGTCCGAACCGGTCACCCCGCTTGGAACGCTTTTCCCCGGTTGCGTGGATGGCGGTCTCCGCGGCATCGAGAGCCTCGCCTCGTTGCCGCTCGGCGGGGGCGTGGCGGGGCGGGACTGCTGGATCATGGACGAAATGGAATCATCGCTGCGAGCTCGGGTTTTCAGCGAGTTTGCCGAGGCGATGAAATCGGGAGAGACGCCGTGAGCGCAACCAAGGATCCCGAGGCGGCCCGGGGGCGAATCCTTTCCCTTCGCGAAAGTCTTTATCGCTATTTTGTCGGCAAGAACGGGATCATCGACCTCATGACCATCGCCGCGGTGGCCCAGGAACCGATGCTCATCGTTGGCAAGCCCGGCACCGCCAAGAGCGAAATCGTCCTCAAGTTCACCGAGGCGATGGGCCTCGGCGGGGAGGATTATTTCGAGTACATGCTCACCGAGTTCAGCGAACCCTCCGAAATCCTCGGCGCGCTCGACTTGTCGGCGCTCAAGGATGGAAGGTTCTCCAGGCGGGTGTCCGGGAAGCTTCCGATGGCCAAGGTGGCGTTCCTTGACGAGATCTTCAATTCGTCGTCCGCGATCCTCAATGTTCTTTTGACCATCCTCAACGAGCGCAAGTATTACGACGATGGCAAGCCGGAGCGCGCCGCCCTGCGGATGCTCTTCGCCGCGACCAACGAGATTCCCGACAACCACCGGATGGCGGCACTGCGGGACAGGTTCTGCATCAAGGTGGAAAGCCGGGAGATCTGGAGGGGAGGTGCCGACGGTTTTTCGCGGCTCATAGACTCCGGGCTCAAAAATGACGCCTGGCGTCACGCGCGGTTGCGGCCATGGCAATCGGGATTGGCGACCATCGAGGATTTTGAGACCGCCCACGCCTTCCTGACGGAGCAGATGGGACGGGTCGACACCGATCCTCTTGATGATGTGGAGAAATCCGACCGGGACCGTTTCATGCCAAGGGAGGTTCAGCTGGTGTTCCTCAATTTGTTGGAAACATTGGCCAGGGAGCATCGGGTGTTCATCAGCGACCGAAAAGTGGTGAAGCTGTACAAGCTGCTCAGGGCCAGGGCTTGGCTGGAACGCAATTCGGAAATCAAAAAGCAGGATCTTGGCTTGCTCGCCTGCCTGGGCGACACCATCGAGCAGTTGGCCCTGTTGAGGCAAAAGGTACCGCAGTATCTCGGCCTGGAATCAGGCAACTCGCATCCGTGAGGAAAATGGATATCGCGGGATTTTGGGTCTTTCCTTGCCGGTCGGGACGGGTTATGTTTCCAAATAGTCGGGCGGCGGTCGCCCGCTGATAAGGAGTATTTTCACCATGCGTTCGCCGAATCATCTCGGCGCCTTGGCGGTGGCTGGAACCCTGATGGTTTCCATGGCCATGGCCGAGGGGCTGACATCCGGCCCCCAAGTGGGCAAAAGCCCGGGTGCTTTCTACCCGACCCATGTCACCGGTCCCAATGCCGGCAACAAGGGATGCCTTGTCTGAAGCAACGGCGCCAACCCCGTCGCGATGATCTTCGCCCGCGAAGTCTCCGACGACTTGACCAGTTTGGTCAAGAAGATTGACGAAGCCACCCAGAAGAATTCCGACTGCAAGATGGGAAGCTTTGTCGTTTTCCTCAACGACGACGAATCCCTTGAGAAGAAGCTGAAGGAAATGGCCAAGGCTGCCGACCTCAAGAAGCTTGTCCTTTCCATCGATAATCCGGCCGGCCCCAAGGGATACACGATTCCCAAGGAAGCTGATGTGACCGTGGTGCTTTACAACAAGCGCAAGGTCGAGTCGAATTTCGCCTTCAAGAAGGGCGAATTGAAGACCGCTGACATCGAGAAGATCGTTGCCGATCTCAAGAAAATTCTTCCCGCCAAGTGAGTGACCGCCTCGCGGGGCGAGATTGATTTTCCTCCCGCCGGGATTGCCCGGCGGGATTTTTTTTGGAATCGCCAGTTCACCGGGGGTGTTTGTTCCATGAACCGGGAGGATGTCTCCTCGGAATTCCGCGAGCAGGTGAAGCTTCGGGCTTACGACGACAAATTCATCGACCGTCGCGAGGAACGCGACATCCTTCAAATCGGCATTGGGATGGGAATGACCTTGGAAAGCGCCCGAATGTCGTTGGACGCCGTTTGTGAATCATCCGGATACATCCTCGAAAGCGCCGTCACCGAATCCCTTTGCCAGGTTCTCAGGCGCGCCGTGGAAAGGGATGGCAGCGTGAACCCGAAATCCTTTGAAGAGGCGGCGGAACTGGGCCGTGGATTGCTGCAAACCGTAAAAGGCCCGATCGCGGTTAAACGGATGGTTTGTGCCTTGATTGATGACAACGGATTGCCAGTCAGCAAGGGACTGTTTTCAAATTGGTACCGTTCCACCAAGAGGGAATTGGGGCTGGCCTGAGGCGATCGTCAGCTTTTTTGCCCCCGAGGCCTTCAGTTTTTTGGCGTTTTGGTGTAATGTCTCAAATCACAAGGAGATTGTCATGCGCTCAAGAAAACTCAGGACAGCGGCCAAACGGCGCCGCAAGGCCTTCAACCACCCCACTCCCAAGATGCTCAAACGGGCCGCCCAACTCGACAGGAAGCGCCGCAAGGATCGCAAGAAACCGGGCTAAGCCTGCGGAACCTACTGCATTTGCTTTTTTGCCGCGGGCCCAACCCGCGGCTTTTTCGTTCGGCGAATTGTGGGTAAAACAACCATAAGCCCAAGCCAAAAACCGGATTCCCCGCCATGGATTACATCGACCCTCACATCCACATGATCAGCCGGACCACCGACGACTACCACCGCATGGCCAGGTGCGGATGCGTGGCGATATCGGAACCGGCGTTCTGGGCCGGTTTCGACCGCGGTTCGGCCGATGGCTTCCGCGACTATTTCCGACATCTGGTCGAGGTGGAACCGAGGCGGGCCGCGCAGTTTGGAATCCAGCACTATTCGTGGTTGTGCATCAACGCCAAGGAAGCGGAAAATGTGAGTCTTTCCCGGGATGTGATCGCGATGATCCCGGAGTTCCTTCAAAAGCCGGGCGTGCTTGGGATCGGCGAGATCGGCCTGAACAAGAACACCCGCAACGAAGCGATTGTTTTCCAGGAGCATGTCGACCTTGCAATGAGGACGAACGAACTCATCCTCATCCACACTCCCCACCTTGAGGACAAGCTGAAGGGCACACGGATGATCCTCGACATGCTCAAGGGCGACCGGAGGGTGAATCCCGCCCGGGTGTGCGTTGACCATGTGGAGGAACACACGGTAGCCGCGGCTCTTGATGGTGGCTTCTGGTGCGGCATGACCCTCTATCCGACCACAAAATGCACGCCCCAGCGGGCCGTCGACATCATTGAGCGTCATGGGACCGAGAGGATCATGGTGAACTCGGCCGGCGACTGGGGCAAATCCGACCCCTTGGCGGTGCCCGAGTTCATCCTTGAAATGCGTCGCCGCGGCCATCCCGAGACCGTGATCAGGAAAATCGTTCTCGACAATCCGCTCGCGTTCTTCCGCCAATCGGCGCGCTGGCGCGAACCGGCGTTGCGCGTCGAGGCGCCCCGTGGCGCGTGAAACCCGATTTTTGGGAATCGAAACTTCCTGCGACGAGACCGCCGCCGCCGTTTTCATGGATGACGGGCGGGTGCTTTCGAGCGTGGTTCACAGCCAGCATTCCGTGCACGCGCGCTTTGGCGGAGTCGTGCCGGAACTGGCGGCAAGGGCCCACCTTTCACGAATGATTCCGGTCATCGACGAGGCCCTCAAGTCGGCTGGCGTCCGATTGGCTGACATTGGCGCGATCGCCGTTCACCACAGGCCCGGCCTCGTGGGCGCCTTGGTGATCGGGGTATCGGTGGCCAAGATGCTTTCGGTTGCGCTTGGGGTTCCCCTGTTGGGTGTGAGCCACCTGGAAGGCCATGTCTACGCATCCCGAATGGCGGCTGGAAAGGATATTTATCCTTGTGTCGCGCTCGTTGCCAGCGGCGGGCACACGGTCCTGTTTCACGCCAAGGGCCCCTTGGAACTGCTCCGGATCGGAACCACCCGGGATGACGCCGCGGGGGAGGCTTTCGACAAGGCCGCCGCCCTTTTGGAACTGGGATTTCCGGGGGGGCCGGCGATTGAAAAGGCGGCTTTGAACGGCAGGCCAGGCGTGTTCCACCTTCCCAGGCCGATGATTCATGAGGGGCTGGATTTCAGCTTCTCGGGCCTCAAAACGGCCGTGGCCGTGGCCTGGCGGAAGGTTATGGATGGAATTCCGTCCACTGAACAACTGATTCAGGCGAAGGCCAACCTCGCGGCCGAGTTGCAGGTC
>JAGWVO010000178.1 GCA_018970845.1 Planctomycetota bacterium | reverse complement strand
TATGTTCCAGCGGTCGTTGGCCGTCGTGAGGTCGTTTTCATCGGCCATCGTGTAAAGCCAGGTCGCGCGCATGGCGGGCGATAAGTCGGTATGGTTGTTCGCCAGCCTCGGGTCGGGAAGCACCATGTCGGGATCAACCATCACCGATTCAGGTTCAACAGGCAGTTCCACGACCACCTGGACCCTGCCGTCGGGCAGGGGGGTGACTTCCGCTGGCGGATTGTCCCCCTTCCATTCCAGGCCGGTCGCCACGGGGACGCGGATCGGGTAGCCCGGTTGCCCCGGCAGGCGAAACCCGAGGCTGGTGGCCTCATCGGTCGGACCGGAACGGGAAAGCACGACCCTCACGCGGGAAACATCCTCCCTGGGGCGAAGGCGGGCCAGCGGCCTGGGCCCCTTCTCCCCAATCGTTTCGGCGCTGTCCACGGCCCAATCGACGCGCCCCTCGCCGCGCCACCACTTGTCGAAGAATCCGGTCCAGTCCCGGCCGGTGAATGCGGCCAGCTCCGCTTCGAGATCGGCGGCGCGCATGATCCTGTGACGGTACTTGCGCTGAAGGGTTGTGAGGAATTCCAGGAAAGCCGCGTCGCCTAGCCTTTCGGCAAGGATGTCGAAGACCTTGCTCGACTTGTCGTAAGCGGTCCCAAACAGCCTCGCGAGGTTGCCATGCTCCTGCATGCCGCGCTGAACGGGCCCGTCGAACCCGGAATGGACCAGGCCCGACCAGCCGCGGTTGCGGTAGCTCTCGCGCGGAATGTTCGGGAGCCATTCCAGCATTTGCGGATAGGTGAGCATCGTGTTGTTGCGTCCGCGCCGGCCGTTGATCAGGCGGTGGCTCAGGGCCGTGGCCAGGCCCTCGTCGATGAACGGCTCCCGGTAACCGTCGGTTCCGACGGCGTTGTACCACCACTGGTGGCAAGTCTCGTGGACGATCAGGTATTCAATGAAGCCATCGGCGAGCGCGGGAAGGTTGAAGACCCGCTCATCGATCATGATGACCGATCCGCCTTCATTGCCATTCCAGCCGAAATAGGTTTCAGCGATGGTCAGTTCGGGCCACGGGTAGGCGCCCATCCAGGCGCTGTAGGTGCTGACGGCATCGGCCGCGAGCGCCGCCATCTTTTCGGCAAGGCGCGCGTGGTGCTTCAGCGCCGCCACCTTCACAAGGACCGGATCACGCCCCTTAACGGCCGCCGTCGTTCGGGCGATCACATAATTCGCGCTCGCGGCCAGGGAAAAATCCCTCACCGCCCGGGCCTCGATTCGCATCATCTTCCAGCCGGGTCCGGCACCCGTCTCCTCGACGGCCTGCCCCGAATGCGCCAGTTCCCAGCCCGCGGGCAACTGGATTTCCGCCTTATAGTGTCCCGCCTCGTTGAGAAATGGCTGGTGCCATGGCAGGAACGGCGATGGCTGCCATCCCCTTTCGCCGTCATAAACGGCGGGGATGGGCAACCATTGCATGAGGTTCACCACGCCGTTCCACAGGCCCCAACGCCCCTGCTTCTCATCGAGCCTGACGGTGAATTCCAGCTTGGCTCGCACCTTCCCTCCCGCCGCGACCCGCGCTGGGAGTTTCAACTCCAGGTTTGTTCCCGTGGAACCGCCCAGATTTGCCGGCTGGCCGGCCCATTGCCCGTCGTGAAACAACGAAACGGATCGGAATTCGAGCGCCGGGCGCTTGACGCCGAGGGCGTCTCTCGGATCCAGCCTCAGCATCTCGAGTGTCTTGGCCATCGCTCCCTGCTCGGATTCGGGAAGCACGAAAGCCGCATGGGCCTGGATCACCAGGTTTTCGACAGGTGGACCACCTGGATGGGTCCAAGTCAATTCCTCCGTCACGGTGACCCGCTTTTCCTGCGGATCGATGCGCATGGCGAGAACGAATTCCGGCAGGTGTGCGGGATACCCGGGGCGAGGGGTGGGCAACGCGGCGGGCGGGGTGGAATCACCACCCAGCGCGATGCCCGCCAATACGATCAGCGCCGCCATCATCTTTGGCCATGGTCCTCCGGGAGGGCTCGGCATAGACCATTTGGTCCAAACCTGTCAACCAGTCCTCCCCGGGTTAAGATGATGGGAACCATGCGAATCCCGCGCGTTGTTCCGCTGCTGCTGCTTGTTTTCGTGAATCCCGCCGTGGCCGGGGTTTACGGCAGGCTTGAAAAACTTCCACCCGTCGCGGCTAGCCACCGCGACATGCGCCTGCTGCTCGGTGAACTGCGAGACGCGGGCACACACGACGAAAAGCGGCCCGTGGCGGCCGGCTCGCTAAGGGCCGAATTCATCGCCCTGCGTGAACAATTGAAGAATTCAACCGCCGACGGCCCCGCCAGCGACCTCATGGACCTGGCGGTTTGCCACCTGCGGCTTGGCCAACCGGAAATGGCCCGGCCCCTCTTGGAATCGCTTCAAGGCCGACTCGAGGCCCGGGATCCCATCCGGTTCCAAGTGCTGGCCAACCTGGCCACCACCTACCACGAATTGGCCGTTAGGGGCATGGGTCGGGATTTCGCCGAGCGCGCCTACCTGCTGCAATCGCAAATGCTCAAGGCTTGGCCTGAAACAGCATCCAAGGCACCCCAAGGCTGGACCCTTGCGACCTGGCGCTTTCTGCTTCAAGCCGAGCGAGCCCAATTGAAAATGCTGCGCGGCAGGCTATTGGAAGCCACCAACCCGCCGCCAAGGTTCGATCCCAACCAAGCCGGCCCTGACATGGTCTGGGATGGCCCGGTCTACCAAGTGGACCCCGATTCCTATCGTCCCGGTCCCGCCGATCGGATCACTTGGGAAAGCCTGCCTGGCGACGCGCTCGATCAGGCGCGGCAATTGGCAGTCTGGTTCCCCATGGAAAACCGGGTGTTTTGGCTACTTGGGGAAACGCTTAATGCGGCGGGCGAGAATGCGGAGGGCTTGCGCGTTTTGGAAGAATTGGCAAGCGCGCGCCAAATGCGCCACGTGCGAGTTTTGACTCGGCACATCGAGGTCCTCAAGGCATCCGCTCCACCCGCCGAGCCGAATGCGGCGACGGTGCCAGAAACCGAAGCGACATCAGGGCCAATGCAGCCCGAGGTCTCAGCCGACTTCGGCTCGTTTTGGCGGATTTTCTCCGTGGGGGTGACTACCGGCGCCATCGGAGCCTTTCTGGCGCGATGGCAGCTCGCCACTTGGTTTGGACGGAGGCCGCCCCGATGACCGGGGAGCAAGGCGCGGATCCACCGCCCGACCTTCACGCCACCCTCCCCGCGGGTTCGCCACCAACCAATGCCCCCGCTCCGGCCCACTCCGCATGGTGTCCGACGGGATATGAGATCCTCGCGCGCCTTGGGGCGGGCGGCAATGGACAGGTCTACAAGGCACGCCACAAGGGACTCGACAGGATTGTCGCCCTCAAGCGCCTGCTCAATCCAGCCGCCACCAGCGAAGAGAGAGAGAGATTCATGGCCGAGGCGCGGGCGGTGGCCCGACTCGACCATCCGAACATCATCCGGATTCATGATTTCGGAATACATGAGTCGCTGGAGTGGTACAGCCTGGAGTTTTGTCCCAGGGGAAGCCTCGCCGACAGGCTGCGAGAGGGCCCCATGGCTCTCGAGGCGGCGTGCCAGGCGATCCTCACGGTCGCCCGCGCCGCCGGCCATGCCCATGCCGAAGGCATCATCCACCGCGACATCAAGCCGGGAAATGTGCTCATCGCCAACGGAAATGTCCTCAAGCTTGCCGATTTCGGACTGGCCAAGGCCGCCGACGCGCTGCATTCGCGCGACAACATCATCGCGGGAACGCCGGCCTACATGGCCCCCGAACAGATCAACGCTCCCGGCAGGATCGGACCGCCGACGGATGTCTGGGCGCTGGGCGTCATGATGTACGAATGCCTCACCGGCCGGGTTCCATTCACCGGGGTGACCGTCATGCAGGTCATGCAGAGGATCACGGGTGCCGAACCCGTGGCACCACGCGCGCTCAACGACGCGATCCCCGCCGACCTGAACACGATCTGCCTCCACGCCCTGCGGAAGGATCCCGAAAAACGCTACCGTTCGACGGCGGCCTTGGCCGCTGACATCGAGGCCTGGCTCGAAGGGCGACCGATCGCCGTGCGCGCTGTCACCCGTTTCGAACGCGGCCTGAAATGGACCAGGCGAAACCCTGCCCTGGCGTGGTCGATCGGTTCGCTGATGGCGGCGGTCGCCTTGGGAACCGCCCTTTCGGTGGCGTTCGGCATGCTGGCGCTCAGGGAAGCCGCGCTCCTCAAGCAGGAGACGGTGCGGTTCAGCATGGCTGTCGCCGAATCGAGGCGAATGGCAAGGCTGATGCGCGTGGCGGCGGCGCAGGCGGCATGGGACAAATTCCAATGGCAGCGTTTCATCAGCCTGGCCGGGGCGGATTCCCCGCGGGAAGTGCCGCTTTTCGAGGAATCCCTTTGGCGCCGACGAGCGGTCATCGACCGGCAGAACCTTGGCGCCACCTCAAGGCCGGGAACCTCCGCCATTTCGCGGCGCATCCATCCTGGAACCGCCTTGGTTTCCAATGCGGACGGCCGGGCCATGATCCTCAAGACGGACGGGGGTGCCATTCCGCTGGAGCATGAGGGAAAGGCGCACAGGCTGGAAAGCCCGGAGGATGGGTGCCACTGGGTGATGTCCGATTCGGGCGGCATCGCGGTTTTTTCCCCCAACGGCCAAAGGGCGTTGTCCGGCCCTCCCGGGCCCTGGTCGGGCTTGGCGGTGGCGCGCGACGGCGCCAAGGCCGCGCGCTGGGGCGACCGCAGCCTGGAACTTCTGGGAAAAGGATTGCGACCCGAACAAACCCTCACGGGAGAATCGCCCGACGCCCTTTGGGCCGACAACGCGCCCGTTTTGGCGATCCGCTGGCTGAACCCTCCGAGGATAGACCTGGTCAGGCACGGTTCGCATCCCGTATCGATTCCCGGTGCCGGCTCACCATTCGCCTTGAGCCCGGATGGGCGTTTCCTGGTGGCCGCCTCCAACGGAAAAATCCACAAGTGGGAAACCACCCATGGCGATCGGGACACGGCCTTTGAACCCAGGCTGGGGCCGTGCGCCTTCCTGCGCTTTTCCGCGGATGGTTCCCGTCTGGTGAGCGCCGGCGGAACGGAACTCCGCGTTCTCGACGCCACCCGCGGCCGTGGCTTGCAGTTCTGGATGACACCCGGAACCGCCATCGAGGGAATCGAGTTGGCTCCCAACGGAGGGCGCTGTCTTTCATGGGGCGATGGAATCGCCCAGGCATGGAACCTGGATGACGGCGGCCAGCAAGTGATCCGGGGAGTGGCCGGCCCGGCGGGCGCCTGGTGGGAAAGCGGTTTCTTCGTTCACCCAGCCTTGGCCGGGGACCATTGGGAAAAACGCCCCCTTGTTCCGGAGGCTTTTCCAAAACGCCTTCGCCTGGAGGGATGGCAGATCGACAGCATCGGCTGGAGCGACGATCGCTGGCTGGTGGCCGGCAAGCATGGTGGAATGGATGCCGCGTGCGAAGTGAATGCTGATGGCGTGGTCAAGCCGGCGTCGGGATCCTTCCGGGCGCCGGTATTTTCCGGACGCCTCCGCCTTATTAATGGCGCGCTTGAAAGCGCCACGGCCGACGGATGGAAAGTCATCGCCCGGCGGGCGACGCCCATCCTGACCTTCAGCGAGGACATCATCGACGGCATCGCTGGCATCGCCACGGCCGGCGGCATCGTTGAACGGTTGGATTCCCGGGACGGAACCACTATTTGGGACGACAAATGCCCTGAAAATCCAGCCGCCATGGCCATGGGCGAGGGCGGCGTGGCCGTGGCGGGCCGGGACGGCGCCTTGTGGATTTGGCCGACCCGTTGAGCACGGCGGCAGTTCAATTGAGCGTTCCAACCTGTCCGTCGGCGGCCCCACCCGCATTCAGCCAGGCCGTCGGGGAGATGCCGTTGCTGATGAACCTCACGCTGGCATCCCCCATGGCGGCATTGACGCCGCCTGAATGCCGGCTGCGGGAGTAATAGACCCCGCCGCCGGTGCCGGTGCACGGCAATCCCTTGGCGGGAAGGCTATTGCAATAAAAGGGAGTGTAGATTTGGTCGGGGGTGCTGGTGTTGGGCGTGGCAAATGTGCTCATGGCCGCGGCATCGCCCCACCAGATGAATCCGCGCAGGTCGGTTCCCTGCCCTTGGGCAACCTCGCCCACCATGATGGTGTTGGACAGTCCGTCCGTCACATCTGTGAGCTTGATCTTGCGCGTGAGGCTGCCGCCATCGAACATGCCGGCCTGTGGCACGAAACCCGCCGGCGCTCCGGTCGGCACCGTTCGTGATGTTCCTCCCGTGCCTCCACATACCGCATAGTTATGGTTGGGCATGGATCCGATCGGCGTGTTTTCCTGATCACTGGGGCAAGTGAACACCTTGTAGCGACGCCCCGTGACATTCGTGGTGTTGGGCGCCGAGCCATAACGCGGAAATCCTCCTGTTGACTGGGCGGGGAAATTCGAGTTGAAACCGTCGTTACCTCCCCAATTCTGGTAGAGCTTGTAGGATTGTTCCTGCTCGATATGGGGCATGATGAGGATGGTCCATGTTCCCCAGCAGCAACCACTGGGGCCCATCATGGCCGGAAGGGCGCTGTTGTTGGCGTCATGATAGCTGTGCATGGCGATACCCAGTTGCTTCAGGTTGTTGGTGCAACTCATCCGGTTGGCCGCCTCGCGCACCTTCTGCACGGCTGGGACAAGAAGTCCGATGAGCACGGCGATGATGGCGATGACAACGAGCAATTCGATAAGTGTGAAGCCGTTCCGTTTCATGATGTGATCCTCCTCAACATGAGATGAATGGAATAATTGCGAGCCATGGAACCAAGCCGCGAAATTCACATCACTGAAGGTCGAAATCAAATTCGTTCTTCGCGCCGGCCTTCACTTCGGCCCCGAGTTCGGTCTTGGAGTTGTACTTGGCCGGAAGGGTTTCCTTGGGAGGCGGGCCGGGCATCCCGGGCATGGCTTCCTCCATGGCGGCTTTCGACTTGTTTTCGGGTGCCGAGATCGACACGGAATACTTTCCCGGCTTGAGGCCGGCTTCCGCGGGAACCTCGTACTTGCCGTCTTGAATGGCCGATCCGCCGGACGGGGCGAACGCGCCCACCTCAATGAACGAAATGACCCCGGCCTTGAGGGGCTTGCCGTGATGCTTCACAAAGCCGGAAACCCTTGACCGGCCGTCTCCACCGCAACCTGCGGCAAGGAGTGCCGCGGCAACGGGCAAAATCATGTAATACTGGAGCATGACGCCTCCTGCCCGGAAAGAAAGATAGGTAATGAAGATCTTTTGGGCGGGGAAAGGC
>JAGWVO010000177.1 GCA_018970845.1 Planctomycetota bacterium | reverse complement strand
CCCTCCACCCGCTGCTCGTCGGAGGATGTGCCAAGGGTGGCTGTGACAAGGGCCTGGGTTTCACCTCGCTGGAACAGCGCCGAACCGTGCACGCGGGGCAGCAGGTTGGTTTCACAGTGCAGGGCCCGGATCTCGTCCTCCTGCCTGCCGTCGATCCGCTTGCCGGAAAGGATGGCCTCGCGAACCACCTTCTCCTCGATCTGGGAGAGGATCGACGAGAGAACGGCGGGCTCGACCGCGGGCTGGCGGTCGGCGGCCAGGTAAACGGCCTTGATCTTGTCCTTGAGCGCGGAAACGGCGGCGTTGCGCGCCGCCTTGCCGGGGGTGTACTTGGCCGCCACGAACTCCGCGCCGAACTTCTCGGAAATCTCGGCGTGAAGGGGGTTGGCGGGCGGCGCGGGAGGAAGCGCCTTTTCGGACAGGCCCGCGTCGGAACGGAACTTGATGATCGCGTCGACGATGCGCCGGATGTGCTCGTGGGCGAACAGGATCGCCTTGAGCATCTCATCCTCGGGCATCTCGCGGGCGAAGCCCTCGATCATCGTGATCGCCGACTTGGTTCCGGAAACCACGAGGTCGAGGTCGCTCTCCTCGAGCTGGTCGTAAGTCGGCATGGCCACGAGCTGGCCGCCGACGCGTCCGACCCTCACCGAGCCGGTGGGCTCGAGGAAAGGAATGTGGGAGATGTGAAGCGCGGCGCTCGAGCCGATCATCGCCAGCACATCGGGATCGAAGCTCCTGTCGGCCGACAGGGTGCTGCACATCACCTGAACCTCGTTGAGGTAATTCAGGGGAAACAGCGGCCGGATGGGCCTGTCAATCAGGCGCGAGGTGAGCGTTTCCTTGGTGGAGGGGCGCGTCTCGCGCTTGATGTAGCCGCCGGGGAACTTGCCGGCGGCGTAGGTCTTCTCGCGATAATCGACGGTGAGAGGGAAGAAGTCGCGCTTGGGGTCCGCGGCGCCTTCGACGGCGGTGACAAGCACGGTTGATTCGCCCATGCCGACGACGACGGCGCCATGGGCCTGCTTGGCCAGCTTGCCGGTCTCGAGGACGAGGTTGGCGCTGCCCATCGGGAGTTCAAGTCGGGTAATTTGCATGATGTCGATTCCTTGTATCTTTCATTTGGCCGACCCCTTGGGGATCGGGACATTCCTGGGGTGAAGGCGCGGGATTTGTTCTTGGGAGGATCGCCGGGGCCCGGGGCCGCCGCGATCGTGTCGAGGTGAGGCGGAACGCCGGACCGGACTTCCCCGGGAATGGAACCGACCATTCCCTGCCACGCGCCAGTAAACAGAAAACCCCGGGCGGGCCCGGGGTCTTTTTCGTTACTTGCGGAGGCCCAACCGGGCGATCACCGCGGCGTACCGCGCGTGGTCCTTGTTGCGCAGATAGCCGAGAAGCGACGATCGCTTGCTGACCATCTTGAGGAGTCCCCGCCGACTGGCGTGGTCCTTGGCGTGGGTTTTCATGTGACCGTGAAGGTCGTTGATGCGCTCGGTCAGGAGCGCGATTTGAACTTCGGGAGAGCCGGTATCCTGCTCCTCTTTGCGGAACG
The DNA here is from genome assembly GCA_018970845.1 of Planctomycetota bacterium. Taxonomy (GTDB): domain Bacteria; phylum Planctomycetota; class Planctomycetia; order Gemmatales; family Gemmataceae; genus REEB421. The sequence goes on along the minus strand of JAGWVO010000177.1, from coordinate 5,830 downwards.
ATTGGATGATTTCGGTCTTCCGCTCCTTCGTGACTGCCATCGTTTCCTCACCTGATCCCGCGACTTGTGGCGGGGTTCACATTCTTGCCACTTTTTTCCAAGCTTGGATGATAGCAGGCCGCCACGGCCATGCAAGCCTTCAGGGCGCCGAGGCCCTCGCCAACCTGTCGCGAACCGCCCACCAGCGCGGTTCGTCAGGGGGAAGCACGGCGACGATGAGGTCCAAACCCAGCGAATCGAGCCGGTGCAACGCCGCGAAGAGGGCGTGCTCGGCCTCGGAGGGGGTTCCCGGAAGGATCATGTCGGCCGGTGTGTCGCCAAAGGCCAGGCTCGCCATCTCCCGCCCCTCCGCCAGGGCTTCCCGGGCTAGTCTGCCGGCGGCTTCAGGGTTGGTAACCGCCACCAATTTCGTTCGCGGCGCGTAATGGCGAGTCTCTAGGCCGGGAGACCTGGCCACGGTCTCGGATCCCGGGCCCACCGCGAACCGGCCCAACACCTCCTCCAGTTTCATCGGTGAAACGGGGCCCGGCCTCAGGAGCCGGGCCGGCCGGGTGGTGGCGTCCACCACCGTGCTTTCCACCCCGGCCGGGCAGGCGCCGCCGTCAAGGATCAGGTCCACATGGTCGCCAAGGTCTTCCCAGGCGTGGCTTGCCAGGGTGGGCGACAGCCTTCCGCTTGAATTGGCGCTTGGCGCCACCACCGGCCTGCCGCAGGCGGCGAGCAACGCCCGGGCCACGGGATGCGATGGCACCCGCAACGCCATCGTCGGCCCACCCGCCGTCGCGGCTTCCGCGAGTCCTTGGGCCCTCGGAAGCACCAAGGTGAGCGGACCCGGCCAGAACGCCCCGGCCAGGGCTTCCGCCACATCATTCCATCCCTCGCCGGCCAATTCCCTCGCCTGCGCGGTACCAGCGACATGAACGATGAGGGGATTCGACCCGGGGCGCCCCTTCACCCGGTAAATTCGAGCCACGGCATCGGGATCATGGGCCAGGCCGCCCAACCCGTAAACCGTTTCCGTCGGGAACACGACAAGTCCGCCATCCGCCAAGATGCGGGCGGCCAGGGCGATGCCATGCTCATCCGCGGCAACGATCATCTGGCTAAATCTGGTAAAAGCCTGAAAAATCGTCGGATTCGCCCTTGGACGCCCCGCGGATCCTCAGCGATGGCTTGTCCATCATCACGATGCTGTGGGGCGCCACCGACTGGGTGAGCCAAACGCTTGAGCCGATCACCGAATGGTGCCCCACCACGGTCTCTCCCCCGAGGATGGTGGCGTTGGCATAAACCACGACATCATCCTCGAGCGTTGGATGGCGCTTGCGGCCGCGGATGATGTTGCCATCGGAGTCGCGGGGAAACGACAGGGCCCCGAGCGTGACACCCTGATATAGCTTCACCCGGTTGCCGATAACGCAGGTTCCACCCACCACGACACCGGTGCCGTGGTCGATGAAGAACCCGGGGCCGATCCTTGCCCCCGGATGCAGGTCGATGCCGGTTTGCCCATGAGCCAGTTCCGTCATCATGCGGGGAATGACAGGCACCCCCAGAAGCAGCAACTCATGGGCCAGCCTGAAAACGGCGACGGCGTGCAGGCCGGGGTAGCAGAAAACGACTTCCTGACAGCTGTGAGCCGCTGGATCACCCTCATAGGCGGCCAATACATCGGCCTCGAGAACCTCCCTTAGCGCCGGCAACCGCTCCAGCAGGCCTCGCGCCTGCTCCATCGATCGGTCCTTGGCTTCCGATGGGGTACGGCCGGGCTGGCCCACGCGGGAAATCTGCTCGGCCAGCCTGACGCGAAGGTCGTCGAGCAGATCGCCGACATGGTATCGGATATTGCCGGAATTGAGGTTTTGCCGCCGATGGAAGCCGGGAAACAGGAGTTCCAGCAAGTCTTCGACAATCGCCGCGATGGCATCGCGTGATGGAATGATCTCATTTCCAAGGTTGCATGTTCGGGAATGCCGTCCGTACGAAGCGACAAGCGCCTTTGTCAGGTCTTCCGGAAATGAATCGCGCGATTCCACGGCGCGGGCCTCCCAAGATCAACCGTATCGTAGCGAACGCCCGGCCTCCGCAGCGCACCGTCGCGAACAGCCGTGTCCGACAACAGGAAATCATCCGCTGCCCAAAAACCATGCAGCAAATTGCCCTGTTCGCACGCAGCCGATGCAAACTGATCGGCCAGCCAAAGCGCGGCCAGAAATCCAAGATCTTTTTTATGATCGCAAGACTTGATTAATTAACAACTTGTGACAGATGCCCCCAAAAAGGTTGCGATATCAAAACGGTTGGCACGGTGACTGCATTACATGTGTCGTTCGACTCGGGGACAGAGGCGAACACTCGCTCCGGGCGGGCAGGTTCAAGGGAGAGGTGGACCTGTCCGTCCGGATCCCAAATCAAGCGCGACGCGCAGGTGGAGCCAAGCCTTCCGGAGTTCATCGGGCCAAGGGGAGAGGTGGTCCGGTGAACCCGGAGGGCTTATTTTATGAACGCAACTTCAAATCCAATATTCTTGTCCGGTTCACAGTCACCTGACATAATTCCGATGTGCGGGATTGGTATATCGGCTGTGCCCAGCCTTCCCAAGGCTGTGAGACGGGTTCGACTCCCGTATCCCGCTTTTTAGTTCCCCACCTCAGCCCAAGAAATCACCCGGGCAAACCAAAAAGCGTCCGGGTGTGGGCATCGGCGGCGCCCTTGAATGCGATGAGATTCAATTCCAGGTTGCCCTGCGAGCAGAATTGATCACCAAAGCCGGCACGGGCGACCGCGGCTGATAGTGATTTCCGGGTGAAACCCGTCCGGTGCGCGTAGAAGTCCACTCCGCTGCGCTCGATCGTCGGGCTGTGGCCATAAATCACATCGTGCACCATCACCGGTCCGGCAGGGGAAACATAAAGTATATCGTCGATATCTATATTCCTCGAAACCGTCTCCCGCATCAGCGCCTCGATGTCAGGCACGCGGATCTGGGCAAAGCCCCCCGGCTTGAGCACATGGAGAAAACCCGACAGCACACGCGGCACATCGTGGCGGAAGTAATGCTCAAGGTTGTGCGAGCAGTACACGGCGTCGAACTGCATGGGCGGCAGCGTGGGCAATTCCCGGGCGTCGAGCACAATGTCCGGCTTTCCCACCGGATCGATGTCGAGCAACACATGGTCAAACGAGGCATAGGCCTCCGGCAGCGGAATGTCCTTCGAGTTGCCACCAACATTAAGCACGCGCCTCATGCAACTATTCCGCCCGTTTCCGGCCTTGCGCCACCACCAAATTTCCGGCAACGCTTGAACCGATCGACCCTGTTGGGAGAATCATCATGCTATCCATTCTGGCGCTGACGGCAGTGGTGGCGGCCAACACCCTTGGCCCGGGCGACCACAAGCGCGCCCTCACCTGCGGCGGCATCAGGCGTTCCTACATCGTTCATGTCCCGCCCGGCGTCAATCGGTCGAAACCCGCTCCGGTGGTGCTGGCCCTTCATGGCGCCGCCATGGACGGTTCGATGATGGTCTGGTTCTCGGGCCTCAACAGGAAGGCCGACGAGGCCGGGTTCATCGCCGTTTACCCCAGCGGCACGGGCATCGGCCCCCTCAAGGCGTGGAACTCGGGAGGCCTGTCAGGCCCCCTCGCGGCCGGCAAACCCGACGATGTCGCCTTCATCTCGTCACTGCTCGATGATTTGGAAACCGTGGCCAGCATCGACGCCAAGCGCGTCTATGCCTGCGGCTTGAGCAATGGCGGAATGATGTGCTACCGGCTGGCATCGGAACTTTCGGGGCGCATCGCGGCGATCGCCCCCGTCGCGGGAACCGTGACCGTGGAGCCATCCAAGCCGTCACGCCCGGTCCCGGTGATCCATTTCCATGGCACGGGCGACACGATCGTTCCGTTTGAGATCAAGCGCGGCAAGGGTCCGCCATTCGTGAAGCTCAAGGGCGTGCGCGAATCGGTGGCCCTGTGGGTGGAGATCAACGGCTGCAACGATGCCAAGCCGGCCGAGACCCTGGCCAAACCGCCCGAAGACCTGCCGGTCATCCGGGAGACATGGACGGGCGGAAAAAACGGTTCCGAGGTGGTGTTGGTGACGATCAAGGATGGCGGACACACCTGGCCCGGCGAGAAACCGCCCGTGGGCTTCATCGGCAAGTCCACGCGCAAGGTCTGCGCCAACGACCTCATCTGGGAGTTTTTTCAGCGGCATCCCATGAAGTAGCCGAACGGTTCCAGGCCGGCAGGCAAAGCCAACCAGCCTTGCGACCGCGGCCAATACCGCCATGACGCGGCAGGAATCTCGTTGAGCGGGGCGGGGGGCGGTGTTAGGGTTTGGAAAGAGCCCACAACCAGATATCCAACCAATAGCGGGGAAGATTCCCATGCGCGCGACATTCTGGGCGATTGTCTCGGCCTCCGTGCTCCTGGCGTTGGCGTTGGCCCTTCGCATGGGCGCCGGCGTGGCGGCCGCGGAAAAGAAGCCGGCGCGGGCCGAATCAGGAATCCAGAAGCGTGAACCGTGGACCACATCCAAGGTGACGGGATCTCCGGAACCGCCCGACCCCTACGCGATGGTGAAGGTGTTTCCGGGCCAGAAGTTCCTCGAGGCGTTGGAACTGGCCCCGATACCGGGAAGGAAGGCCTGGCTGGTCGCCGAAAGGCCGGGAAAGGTGCTTTGGTTTGACGCGGATCCAGCCAAGGCGCTTCCGAAGGTGATTCTCGATGTGAAGCACACGGTCTACGGACTGGCGCCGCACCCCGCGTTCCAGCAGAACGGCCACATCTTCCTGACCGAGGTTCCGGATGTGGCCAAGGAAACCCCGGCAGGCACCCGCCTGGTCCGCTACACGGTGAATCGCGAGACGATGACGGCCGATCCCGCGAGCGCCAAGCTGGTGATGTCCTGGCCAAACGGCGGGCACAATGGCGGATGCCTCAGGTTCGGCCCGGACGGGATGCTTTATGTGTCCACTGGCGACGGCAGCGGCATCGCCGACAGCCTGCAGACGGGTCAGGACCTCGGCACGGTGCTTGGGAAGATCCTCCGCGTCGATGTCGACCGGCCCGATGAGGGCAAGGGCTATTCGGTGCCGAAGGACAATCCGTTCAGCGACACGAAGGGCGCAAGGCCTGAAATCTGGTGCTACGGGATCCGCCAAAGCTGGAAATTCAGCTTCGATGCCGCCACGGGAGACCTCTGGGCCGGCGAGATCGGCCAAGACCTCTGGGAATCGGTCCTGAGGGTTGAAAAGGGAGGCAACTACGGCTGGAGCGTCAACGAGGGAAGCCATCCGTTCCGACCGGAACGGCCCAAGGGCCCGACACCGATCCTGAAGCCGGTCGTCGAGCACAACCACTCCGAATTCCGCTCCATCACGGGCGGCTTTGTCTACCAAGGCAAGAAGCACCCCGAACTCAAGGGCGCCTACATCTATGGCGACTACGACACGGGGCGGGTCTGGATGCTGCGGTACGACCGGAAGGCCGGCCAGGTGACCGAACACCGCGAACTCGCCAAGACGCGGTTGCGGATCGTGGCCTGGGCCCAGGATGCCGATGGCGAGGTGTACGCCCTGAACTTCATCGACGGCGGCATCCATGAACTCGCGCCGGCGGCACCCACCGACACGGTGGTCCAGTCGGCGTTCCCGAAAAAGCTGAGCGAGACGGGAATCTTCGCCGACACCGCCCGTCACATCCCCGCCCGGGGGGTGATCCCCTACTCGGTGAACTCCGAACTGTGGTCCGACGGGGCGACCAAGGAACGGTTCATCGCCGTGCCGGGAGAGGGAAAGATCGAATTCGAGACGGTCACCTATCC
>JAGWVO010000176.1 GCA_018970845.1 Planctomycetota bacterium | reverse complement strand
AGAGCGAGGGCACCGTCACCAACAGCGAGCGGCGGGTCCAGCGTGTCCGCAGGGCGCTTCAGCCGCCCGGCGAGGCCAGGGATGACGGCCAGATCCTCCACGACCTTGCCAAGGCGATGGGGCACGACTGGGGCCCGTTTTCCGCGAAGGCCGTTTGGGATGAGCTGCGATCCCTCAGCCCGGTTCACCAGGGCATGTCATACGAACGGCTTGAGGCCGGTGGCGGCCTGCAGTGGCCGTGCTACGACGAGGCGCACCCCGGGGAGATGTTCCTGCATAGTCGGCTATGGGAAGTGCCGCTCAACGGGCCGAGGGTAGCCTTCCAGGTCGTGCGCCATTCCCCTCCCGTGGAACCGCTGACGCCGGAGTTTCCGATCCGCCTGACCACGGGCCGACGGCTTGACGACTACAACACCGGGGTTCAGACGGAAGGTTTCGCCTCGCCGCTGAGGCGCGGTGAAACCATCGACTTGAGCCCGGAGGACGCGCGGGCGTTGGGGCTTGTCGACGGTGAAGTCGCCCGCGTGATCTCTCCACGGGGGGAAATACGCGCCCCCGTCAGGTTGACCAGGTCGCTGCGTCCCGGGCTGGCCTTCATGACATTCCACTTCCAGGATTCGGTGAACACCAACATCCTGACGATCGACGCCACCGATCCCCGGTCCGGCACGGCCGAGTTCAAGGCCTGTTCCATCCGCGTGGAAAAACTCAACACCGCCATGCTGGCCTGACGGGGAATGGTTTGATGGACATCGTGGTTCGCGGCCCGGAACCGACGGATTCGGAAAGGCTGGCTGTGGATGCCGTGCTTGGGCCGCCCGTGTCCGCCTGGGCCGGTGGATTCCGTGACCTCGCGCGCGAGGGGAGAATCTCCCTTTTGGGAGGCTCCGAGGCCCGGAGCCAGCGCCATCTGCTGTTGCCTGCGCTTCATGCCGTGCAGGACAGGTTCGGCTGGCTTCCGCCGGGCGCCTTGGCCCACATTTCCCGAAGGCTGACCATTCCACCGGCCGAGGTTCATGGCGTCGCCAGCTTTTACCAGTTGTTCCAACTGAAGCCGGGCGCTCGCTCGCAGGTGCATGTTTGCGAGGATATCGCCTGCAGGCACCGCGGCGGCCTGGCCCTTGAACACGAGCTTCGAGAAAGGCATCCCGGTTCCGAAGAGGTTGAAATTCACGGTAGTCCCTGCCTGGGCGTGTGCGAACAGGCACCCGCGGCGCTGGTTTTGCGCCACGGGGAAAAAACCGGGGGAGGCGCCATCGGCGGCGCGACGGCGCGGGCCGTGGAATCGGCACTCGAGTCGGGAAGCTATCCCGATGCGGGTTTGGATTGGCTCAAGCGCGCCGTGCCCCAATCATCGCAGCCCGAAGCCGACCTGGCCCTTCTCGCTCGGGTCGGCCGCTGTGATCCGGCCAGCCTCGAGGATTACCGGCGATCGGGCGGCTACTCGGGTCTGGCCAAGGCCTTGGCCCAGGGCCCCGAGGCGACCATTGCCGAGGTGGTGGCCTCGGGAATCGTCGGGCGCGGAGGCGCCGCTTTCCCCACCGGGCGGAAGTGGGATGCCGTGGCCAAGGCCGCCGACCCCGAGCGCCTTGTCGTGTGCAACGCCGATGAATCGGAACCCGGCACCTTCAAGGACCGGGTGGTGATGGAGGGTGATCCGTTCGCGCTCGTGGAAGGGATGACGATCGCCGGATTGGCCGTGGGAGCCCGCAAGGGATACCTTTACATCCGCGGGGAATATCCGCTGGCCGTCCGCCGCATGGAAGGCGCGATCAAAGCGGCGCGCGCGGCGGGCCTCCTTGGCGATGCGATCCTGGGTTCGGGCCTGTCTTTCGACATCGAGATCAGGCGCGGCGCGGGAGCCTACATCTGCGGAGAGGAAACGGCGCTGTTCAACTCCATCGAGGGGCAGCGAGGCGAACCGCGAAGCAAGCCGCCATTCCCTGTTCAGAATGGTCTTTTTGGCAAGCCCACCGTCATCAACAATGTCGAGACCCTCGTCAACATCCCCCTTGTCATGCGGGAGGGGGGCGCGGCCATCGCCGCCATGGGCACGGCCGGATCCAAGGGGCGCAAGCTGTTTTGCGTTTCAGGGAATGTGGCGCGGCCGGGTGTCTATGAATTTCCGTTTGGAATCACATTGGCTGAATTGATTGTCAAGGCCGGCGGCGTGCCCGGCGGGCGGCCCGTTCAGGCTGTTCTGCTCGGCGGCGCCGCCGGTGCCTTTGTCGGACCGGAGCAACTCCAGGTCCCGCTCACCTTCGAGGGAACCAGGGCCATCGGCGCCACCCTCGGTTCGGGAGTGGTGATGGTTTTTGACGACACCGTTGACCTGGGAGACACCCTCCAGCGCATCGCCGCCTTTTTTCGCGACGAGTCGTGCGGCCAGTGTGTTCCTTGCCGTGTCGGCACATCCCGGCAAGAGGAATTGGTGGGACGGATCCGGGCCGGCAAGCCTTTGGGAAGCCTCGCTGAAGAAACGGCCCTGCTGGACGACCTGGCGCAGGTGATGCGCGACGCTTCCATCTGCGGATTGGGGCATACCGCCTCAAGCGCGTTGCAGTCGGCTGTTCGCCTGTGGGGGCCAGGCATCCTCAACGGGGCAAAGGTGGTGGACAATCATGGCTGAGCCCTTCCGCGAACCCCAGATGTGGTTTCACGCGCCACCCCGCCCCACCCTCGTGCCCATGCCGCCCGCCGAAGCCAGTCGCCCGGTGGTGGACCTGGTCGTGGATGGAAAAGCCGTGAGCGTGCCCGAGGGTGCCACGCTGCTAGACGCCTGCGCCAAGTTGGGACTCGACATACCAACCATTTGCCAGCACCCGAACATGACGCCGGTGAATGTCTGCCGCGTCTGCGTGGTCGAACTCGAGGGGGCGCGCACCCTTGTTCCATCGTGTTCGCGCGTCGCTGAGTCCGGAATGAAGGTTTCAACCAACAGTGATCGCGTGCGCGCCTCAAGGCGCATGGTCCTGGAACTGTTGGCGTCTTCCGTCGACCTGTCCACCGCACCCGAGATCCAAAAGCGTTGCGCGGAGTATGGCGCCCGTCCGGAACGGCATGGATCGCCCGAACCCGCCAGTCCCGAAGGCGAACGAGACCAGCGCGTTCCCGGTCACCATCACCTACCGGAACCGGGAATCGCCCGGCGCGTGGCCCAGCCAGTCAAGATCGACAACGATTTGTATGTCCGCGACTATTCGAAATGCGTGCTTTGCTACAAGTGCGTGCAGGCCTGTGGCGACGAGGCCCAGAACACCTTCGCCATTTCGGTGGCCGGTCGGGGATTCGACGCGCGCATCTCAACGGAAAACGCGGTGCCCCTCACCGATTCGGCCTGCGTTTACTGCGGCAACTGCATCGGCGTCTGCCCGACAGGCGCCTTGATGTTCAGGAGCGAGCACGACATGCGCCAGGCCGGCACATGGGATGAATCGGCCCAGAAGCGGACGGATACCATTTGCGGGTATTGCGGTGTCGGTTGCACGCTCACCCTTCATGTGCAGGACAACACCATCGTGAAGGTGACCTCGCCGGCGGACCGGGAAATCACCCATGGCAACCTCTGCATCAAGGGCCGGTTTGGTTATCAATCGGTCCAAAACAAGGCCTGAAATGAGCTGTGCCTCGGCCGTTTCATCCCAACGCGACCCCGTCGTTTGGGGGGCACCTTCGTTTGCCGTTCTTGAACGCATCATGATGATCGAATTTGCCGATAATTCATGTCCTGCCGATTCTGCTGTTGCCGATAATCATGATGCGGGTTTTCCTTTTTGAGGCGTTGGCATGTTTTGGGCCGCCCTGATTCTTTCAGCGAGCCAGCCGGCGCCCCAGCCTGGCGATGGGCCGGATGCCGCTGGCGTGATGCGCATTTCATTGCCCGTGGCGTTGCAATTGGCCCAGGTCAGGCCGATCGACATCATCGTGGCGGGCAGGAGAATCGAGGTCGCCCAGGCGCAGTTCGAGAAGGCCAGGGTGCTTTGGCTTCCCGACTTAGTGGTTGGTTTTGATTACCTTCGCAGTGATGGAAAGATCCAGCGGATTGAGGGTGAGATCATCAATGCCAGCAAGGGCGCGATCATGGCGGGCGCGGGCCCGGTCGCCGTCTTTGGCCTAACCGATGCCATTTACGCGCCGCTGGCCGCGCGGCAGGTGGTTCGCGGCAAGGCGGCTGAACTCCAGGCCACCCTCAACGACACGATGTTCCAGGTTGCCGATTCCTACTACAGCTTGCAGCAGGCCAGGGGTGAACTGGCCGGCGCGCTCGACACGCTCGAGCGGATCCGGGAGCTTGAGAGGCGCGTGGTGAAGCTGGCGCCGGGGCTGGTGCCCGATGTGGAGGCAAGCCGCGTGCGAGCGGAGAGGGTTCGCCGCGAACAGGAGGTCGAGCGCGCCAAGGAAAGGTGGGAAGTGGCCAGCGCCGGCCTTGGCGCGGTGCTTCGGCTGGATGACGTGGCCCTGTTGAGCCCCGTGGAATTGCCTCACCTTGTTGTGGAGCTGGTGGACATGGACCAACCGGTGGAGGCGCTGAGGGGAATGGCCCGAGGGATGCGTCCCGAACTGGGAGCCCAGGCTGCGGGGGTCGAGGCCAGCTCCGCCCGTCTCAAGCAGGAAAAGGCCCGCCCGTTCATCCCCTCGATACTGCTCCGCGGCGCGGCCACCCACCCGGGTGGCACGCTGGCAGGCGGAGTGTTTGGTGGTGGCATTAACGGAGACATGGGCGATTTTGGCGGGCGCAATAGCATCGACCTCCAGATCCTTTGGGAAATGAAGAACTTGGGCGCCGGGAATGTGGCGTTGATCCGCGAGCGGCGGGCCCAGCGCGAGGTGGCCGAGCAGGAGTTGGTGAAAACCCGATACCAGGTGGATGCCGAGGTCCTGCAAGCCCGTTCAAGGGGCTTGAGGTCACGCGCCCGCTATCTTCAGGCTGAACTGGGGCTGCGGGAGGCCCGCGCGTCGGCTGACAAGAACCTGCAAGGCGTGGGTCAGTTGCGGCGCAATGGTGAAATGGTTTCGTTGATGTTCCGTCCGCAGGAGGCCGTTCAGTCGCTTCAAGCCCTGTCGAATGCCTACAACGATTTCTATCTGGCCGTGGCCGAGCGTAACCGGGCGCAATTCCAGATGTACCGCGCCCTGGGCAATCCAGCGCAGGCCTTGGACCCGCCAGCGGAAACTGAGCCCGACAGGCCTGAAGCCCTGCCGAGGCCCGCCCCGCTCGTCCCCTGAGGACCGTGTGAGCCCATGCTGAACCCGGCCCGACTGGCGCTCCGCCGCCCCGTGACCTGGATTGTCGTCTGGGTGGCGTTGGCGCTGGCAGGTGTGTTTGCCGCCAACCGCATCCGGAAGGATATTTTTCCCGTCCTCGACCTGCCGGTGCTCTATGTCTGCCAGCCTTATGGAGGCATGGACCCGGGACAGATGGAGGGCTTGCTGGCGAACTATTATGAATACCATTTCCTGTATGTGAACGGGATCAAGTCGGTGGAAACGCGCTGCGTGCAGGGCGTGGCCATGATGAAACTCCAATTTCATCCCGGCTCCGACATGGCGCAGGCCCTGGCCGAAACCGTGGCGCAGGTGAACCGCTCGCGCGCCTTCATGCCACCCGGCACGCTTCCGCCGTTCGTCATGCGATACGACGCCGGCAGCGCCCCGGTGGGCTACCTTTTGCTGTCGAGCCAAACGCTTTCGGTAGGCCAAATCCAGGACCAGGCCTTGGTGAAGGTGCGTCCGATGTTCGCGGCGATCCCTGGAGTGTCCGCGCCTCCCCCCATGGGTGGCAGCCAGCGAACCATCGTGGTGCGGGTCGATCCCGACCGGCTCAAGGACCTTCGCCTTTCGCCCGACGATGTCGCCCGGGCCATTGCCAAGGGGAACGACATCACCCCCTCGGGTGCCATCCGGACAACCGACTCGATGCCGCTGGTGCCGGTGAACTCCATGGTGACCGATCCGGCGGAACTAGGGTCGATTCCGCTCGACTCTGTCGGCCGGGTGTTTGTTCGCGATGTGGCGCCATTCATCGAGGATTCCACCGACATCACCACAGGCTACGCGCTCGTGGATGGCCGCAGGGGTGTCTACCTCATTGCCACCAAGCGGGCAGACGCCTCGACCTTGGATGTGGTTGCCGGGATCCGGGCCGCCTTGCCCGCGATGAGGGCGGCCTTGCCTGCCGAGGTTGATGTCAGGTTTGAGTTTGACCAGTCGGTGCTTGTCAGCTCGGCCCTGGCCTCGCTGGGCCAGGAAGCGGTGCTGGGAGCGTTGCTGACCGGCCTGATGGTCTTGGTGTGCCTCAGGAGCTGGCGCGGGGCGGTCGTGGTGGTGGCCACCATTCCCGTGGCGCTTTTGGCCGCCGTGTCGGGGCTGCATTTGTGTGGCCAGACCCTGAACCTGATGACATTGGGGGGGCTGGCCCTGGCGATCGGCATCCTCGTGGATGAGGCTACGGTGGAGATCGAGAACATCCATGGCAAGGTCGGCTCGGGCATGCCGGTGCCACTGGCTGTTTTGGAAGGAAACCGCGAGACGGCACCGCCGCGCTTGTTGGCCCTGTTGTGCATAGCCGCGGTCTTCACGCCGGCCCTTTTCCTTGAGGGCGAGGCCCGGGCGTTGTTCGTGCCCCTGGCCCTTTCGGTGCTGTTGGCCATGGCCGGATCGTATGCCGCCTCGGTGACCCTGGTGCCGGTGCTGGCGGCGTGGCTGCTCAAGGCCGGGGAGTCGCCCCGGCTGGAAACGACGAGCTCTGGTGCCGCGTTCTTGGAACGACTTCCCAGGTTCAGGTGGCCGCTTGTGGGAATCTACCTTGCGGGCGTCGCCGCGCTGTTCCTGTGGGCGGTGCCGCGTTTGGGTGGAGATCTTTTTCCCCAGGTTGAGGGCAGGGAGGTGATGTTCCGCCTGCGGGCTCCCGCCGGAACGCGCATCGAGGAGACCGAGGCGATGGCCCTTGAGGCCCTCGGCGTGGCCAAGGGGGTGATTGGCCCGGACCGCATTGAGCTGACTTTGGGATATGTCGGGCAGATCCCCTCGAGTTATCCGGTCAACTGCATCCATCTGTGGATGGGTGGACCCGAGGAGGCCGTGCTCAGGATCAAGTCGAAAGGCGTGGTTGACGCCGCCGGCTTCAGGCGGCTCAGGGAGGAGTTGGGTGCCTCGCTCAACGCGTGGGCGCGCGACCGTTGGCCGGGAAAGCCCGGCGGCGTGCTGGTTCAGTTCGAACCTGCCGACATCGTCAACAGGGTCATGAGCCTTGGCGCCAACATGCCCGTGGAGGTGGCGGTGCGCGGTGCCAAGTTGCCCGACACCAAGGCGCACGCCCTTGAGGTCCGGAAGGCCCTGTCAGCCATTCCAGGCCTGGCCGATGTTCAGGTGGCCCAGTCTCTTGATTATCCCACCCTGGCCGTGAAGGTGGACCG
>JAGWVO010000175.1 GCA_018970845.1 Planctomycetota bacterium | reverse complement strand
TGGTCGGAACTCATGACTCAAAAAGGGTTAGCCGGTTCATGCCTCAATCCTCAAGTCGCAAAACTCTTAATTTCGCCACTTCCCGGCCGCCTGCCGGTTCCGTGCCCTTGATTTCGCATCCGCCTTTGAAGCGGCAAGACCGCCCGAGCAGAAAAAGAAGGCGGCGGCCGAAGCCGCCGCCTTCGCGATGATGGCCGTCCAGGACGATCAAACCTTGGGCAACTGCCAGGCCCCGCGGCGCTCGCGGTCGTACCATCCCTCGACGGCCTTCGAGGCGCCGACGAACTTCCAAGCCTGGGGATCCCACTTGATCTTCTCGCCGGTCCAGTAGGCGATGTTGCCCAGGTGGCACACCGTGACCGATCGGGCGCCGACCTCGACATCGCAGATCGGACGCTTGCGGTCGCGGATGCAGTTGATCCAGTCCCGCTGGTGGCCGGGCGAGTTGTACAGTCGCTTGTCACCGTCGCCGAGGGTCATCTTGACGATGCCATCGGGTTCGCTGGCGATGAACCCGCGGTTGACGAAAATCTTGCCCTCGGTACCGATGAAGGCCACGCCGTTGACCTTCTTGCCCGGTTCATACTCGTCGCCATGGATGAGCGGGACGCCATTGGAGTACACGAAACGGACACCCCTGCCCTTGGAAACATCGGCCGGGGGGATGATCTCGACGGGGCCGGACTCGTCCATGCCAAGCCCCCACTGCGCGATGTCGAAGTGGTGGGCGCCCCAGTCGGTCATCATGCCGCCGGAATATTCCCGGTAGTTGCGCCAGTTGGGAAAGTGGTTGTGCACGCCCCGTGGAGACAGGACCGAGTTGTAGGGTCGCTTGGGCGCCGGCCCGAGCCACCGGTCCCAGTCGAGGCCCGGTTCATCCTTCTCCTCGGGCAGGTCGCAAGGCTTGCTGGGGCCGGCAACATTGGCATAGACCTCCTTGAGCTTGCCGATTCGGCCGTTGCGCACCAGTTCGACGGCATGGAGGAACTCCTTGGACGACCTTTGCTGGCTGCCAACCTGGAAGACCCGATTGTGCTTGCGGGTGGCGTCGATGAGAAGCTTCGCCTCATGGATGGTGAGGGTGAGGGGTTTCTCGCAATAGACATCCTTGCCGGCCTGAATGGCCTCGATCGCCGGAATGGCGTGCCAGTGGTCGGGCGTGGCGATCACCACGGCATCGATGTCGGGCCGGGACAGGATTTCCCTGTAGTCAACCACCGCCTGGCAACCCTTGTACTGGCCGCTCTTGGTGGCATCGGCGTAGCGTTTTTCAACCGTTTTCTTGGCGTTCTCCCGACGAGTGGTGTCGACATCGCAAACCGCGAGCACCTGGCAATCTTTTTGACCGAGGAAATGCCCAAGGTGGCCACTGTTCATCTTGCCGACGCCGATGAACCCGAGGCGGAGGCGGTCGCTTGGGGCCTGGAACGCGCGTCCGGTCATTCCGGAGGCGGCAAGGGCGGCGGATGCGGCAATGAATCGGCGGCGGTTGGGTCTGGTCATGGGAGGGTTCCAAAGCAGGTAAGGGGATCAATTCCCAAATTAACCGTCATGACGATTCCTGTCATGAATAATTCAAGCGATACCATGTAATATTTCTTCCCATGGGCGGTTGATCTGGTGAGGAGGATGACCAACCATGTTCACCTTGGCATCCATGCTGGCGATGGCCACCGCCCTTGGGGCCGATGAACCCGCCTCGCGCCATTTCGAGACAAAGGTCCGCCCCCTACTGGCCTCCAAATGCCTGTCATGCCATTCGGCGAAGGCCGGCAAGATCAAGGGAGGACTCGACCTCTCGTCCGCCGAAGGACTGAAAAAGGGAGGCGCCAACGGCCCGGCGGTGAACGCGCGGGACCCTGATGGCAGCCTCATCATGAAGGCGGTTCGCCATCTCGATGACAACCTCAAGATGCCGCCCTCGGGCAAGCTGGCTGACGAGGCGATCAGGGAATTGGAGCAATGGATTCGACAGGGAGCCTTCTATCCCCAAAACCCTCCCGGCTCCAAGGCTGAACCACTATGGTCGATAGCCGCCTTGGCCCGGCCACCGGTACCCAAGCCCCAAGACGCCGATTGGGCCTGGTCCGACATCGACAGGTTCGTCCGCGCCAGCCAGGAAAAGGCCGGGGTCCGCCCCGTGGCCGATGCCACCCCCGAGCGGTTGTTCAGGCGCCTGTTCCTCGACCTTACCGGATTGCCGCCATCGCCCTCCGAAGTGGAAGCCTTCCTCGGCAATCCGACCCGGGAGGCCTATGCCAGGGAGGTCGATCGTCTCCTGGCGAGTCAGGCCTTCGGAGAGAAGTGGGGAAGGCATTGGCTTGATGTGGCGCGGTTCGCGGAAACAACGGGCAAGCAGGTGAACTTCAGTTATCCGCACGCGTGGAGATACAGAAACTGGGTCATTGACGCCTTTAATTCGGACATGCCGCATGCCGAATTTGTCACCAGGCAGCTTGCCGGAGACCTGGTCGAGGAAACCGACCCGAAATTCCGCGATGCCAACCGCGTGGCCACGGGCTTCCTCGCCGTGGGTGCCAAGGCCCTCAACGAGCGAAACGCCACGCAATTCGCGATGGACATGGCCGACGAGCAAATCGACGCCACCACGCAGGCGTTTTTGGGACTCACCATCGCCTGCGCCCGCTGCCATGACCACAAGCATGATCCCGTGTCCCAGGCGGAATACACGGCCCTGGCGGCCATTTTCCGCAGCACCGACACCTGCTACGGAACAATCCGGGTTGTCCAGGCCCAACACCCCTCGCGCCTGCTCTGGCTTTCAGAATCCTCTCCGCCGGGCCGGGAACCGTTGTCGGCGGGGGAGATTGAGAGCCTCAAGAACCGATCCCGGTCGTTTTCCGAGGAAATCGAGAATCTGAGGAAGTCGGATCCCGCGGCCGTTTTCAACAGCCTCCGGGGAGTTCGCCTCCGGCTCCAGCAGGGAGTCGTGCAAGGCAGGCTCGAGCTTTACCACGACAATGGCGAGCCGAAGCGTATGGCCATGGGCGTCAAGGACCGTTTCTTCCAGGTGGATGTGCCGATTTACGAGCGCGGTGAAATCGAACACCCGGGCGAAACCGTCAAAAGGGGACTTCCCAGCCAGTTGGGCGGTTCACCGGAACCGATAAGCAAAGGCAGCGGAAGGCTTGAATTGGCGCGCTGGATCGCGGGCCACCCATTGTCGGCGCGCGTGGCGGTCAACCGGATCTGGCAGAGGCTGATGGGCCGCGGACTGGTTCCCGGGGGAGACAATTTCGGATCAGCGGGGAATCCGCCCACCAACCCGGGCCTGCTTGATTGGCTGGCCTCCGAATTCCTGGCCCGGGGCGGTTCCACCAAAAGCCTCATCCGGCAAATCGTGACGAGCCGCGCCTATCAGCTCGGACATGAAGCCGATCCACTGGGCATGGATAAGGATCCCGAGAACGCGACCTCCTGGCGGCATGAACGGCGAAGGCTCGATGCCGAGGTTCTCCGCGACTGCCTCCTCGCGGTTTCCGGTTCGCTCGACAGGAACCCGCCCGCCGGAACCTTGCTGCCCCAACCAAGCGAAGGGCCCGCGATGCCACCGATGGCCTTCGGGCAGGGTGAAATCCAGACCCGCAAGCGCTCGATCTACCTGCCCGTGATTCGCGACGGGGCACCCGAGTCGCTCGCCTTGTTTGATGGCGCCGACCCGAACCTCGTTGTTCCCGAGCGGCATCCCACCACGACTCCGGCGCAAGGCCTCTTCCTGCTCAACAACCCGGAGATGACAAGGTGCTCCGAGGCGCTGGCCAGAAAGGTGCTAGAGGAACCGGGCACCGAAGCCGAACGGGTCAACCGATTGGCGATGGCGGTGTGGGGCAGGCCGGCAAGGCCTCGTGAAACAGAATCGGCCATCGCATTCCTTGAGGCCTTCGTCCTCAAGCGCGGAGGCCTTCCATCCCGCGCCCGGGTTGAAGCCTACTCGGCTCTCGCGCAGGCCCAGCTTGCCTCGGCGGATTTCCTGTTTGTCCCCTGATCCTTGACGGAGTTCTGGAGATGCTGCATCGGCGAACCCTGATCTCCGCGGCCCCCTCGGGATTCGCGCTGCTGGCCCATGCCGCGCTCGGCGCCCGCGACGCCCGGGCGGCCGAATCGCCGCTGGCTCCCAAGCCGCCTCATCATGCTCCGCGCGCGAGCCGGGTCATTTTCCTCTGCATGGATGGCGGGCCCAGCCACATCGACCTGTTCGACCCGAAACCGGCATTGGCCAAGGCTGATGGCAAAACCGTCAATCGCGGCCGATTGCTGGGCGCCAAGCTCTTCGCCTCCCCATTCAAGGCCCCCAAGCGGGGAAAAAGCGGCATCGAAATCGGCGAGACCCTTCCCCATCTGGCAGGACATGCCGACAAGCTTTGCGTCCTTCGCGGCATGCAAACCGACCAGCCGAACCATCCGCAGGCATTCCTGCAAATGCACACCGGTATTTTCCAGTTCCCAAGACCAAGCCTCGGCTCTTGGGTGCTGTATGGGCTGGGAACCTCCAACGCGAACCTTCCGGGATTCGTCTCGATCTCCCCGCCCGCCAACAATGGCGGAACGGCGAATCATGGAAGCTGCTTCCTTCCGGCGGTTTACCAGGGAACCAAGCTCGGACAAGCCGGCAGGCCGATGGCTTCAGCGCGCATCCCCAACCTCACGCCACCGACCGGGTCACGGCAGGACAGGCAAAAGCTCCAACTCGACCTGATCCAGGAATTCAACCGCCAGGCGACTCCGACCGGCCCGACCGACCCCATGGTGGCAGGCCTCATCGACAGCCTGGAACTCGCATACCGGATGCAGGGCGAACTTCCCGGAGTTCTTGACATCGGATCGGAGGCTGCGGCCACACGCACGGCTTATGGCCTCGATGAAGACGCATCGCGCAACTTCGGCCACCAATGCCTGCTGGCCCGCCGATTGGTTGAGTCGGGAGTCAGGTTTGTCGAGCTATGCCAGCCAAGCTGGGATCATCACAGGGGAATTCGGGACGCCTTGGCGAACTCAAGCCAAGCGATCGACAAGCCGATCGCTGGCCTGTTGGCCGACCTCGATGCCCGGGGATTGCTGAAGGACACCGTGGTCGTGTGGGGTGGTGAATTCGGGCGGACGCCGACCAGCCAGGGGGGCGACGGCCGCGACCACAACAGCAAGGGCTACACGATGTGGATGGCGGGCGGCGGGCTCAAGGCCGGACATGTTCACGGATCGACGGATGAACTGGGGTTCGAGGCGGTCTCAGGCCAAATGCATGTTCACGACTGGCATGCGACGCTGCTTCACCTTGTCGGCCTCGACCATGAGAGGCTGACTTTCAGGCATGCCGGCCGCGACATGAGACTGACCGATGTGAAAGGTCGCGTCGAACAATCCATCCTGGCCTGAATTGTTGGCATGACCGGCACGGCCAGCCATCCCATCAACCCAAAATGATATATGGAATCCCCGGTCCCCCGGGCCAGTCACCGAATCTTGGCGTTTATCCGTGCCGATGATGGTCGAGGAGGTTATAGTGAAGGGTATGGCATCGCGGTGGCCGCGACCGATTCTTCGCGCCGCCGGGATGGCTTGGAACAACGCGGGCAACCTCCCCGCCCGCGCCGCAAGGAGTACCGGCCCATAACCGGGCGCTGGTGACTGCGAGGCGTGACATGACCCAAATTGTCAAACCCGTGTCGCTCTCCCACTTGGCCGTCTTGGCCCTGTCACTTTGGATTGGCGCGCATGCCGGCGCCCAGACGCCGTCGTCGCCGGTGGCCAGCGAACGCAAGTCGCCCGTCAATGACAGGATTGTTCCCGAATCGGTGGACGACCTGAAGGGGCTTCAGGAGCAGGTGAAGAAGGTGGTGGCCAAATGCCGGCCGACCACCGTGGGCATTTTCGTCGGGAATTCGGCGGGCAGCGGGGTGATGATCAAGAAGGACGACGGATTTTATGTCCTCACGGCCGGGCATGTCTCCGGCAACGCGGACCGTGACTGCCAGTTGGTCCTGCCCGGCGGAAAACGGCTCAAGGGAAAAACCCTCGGGGCGAACAACGGCATCGACAGCGGCCTCATCAAGGTCGTGGACAAGGGAGCCTTCGAGCATGCGGAATCCGGAAAATCGAAGGATCTCAAGGTGGGACAGTGGGTGGTTTCGATCGGCCATCCGGGTGGTTTCCAGCAAGGCAGGACTCCCGTGGTGCGCGTGGGCCGCATCCTGAAGGTCGACAGGAACACCGTCCAGACGGATTGCACGCTGGTGGGCGGCGATTCGGGCGGCCCGCTGTTCGACCTCGAGGGTCGGGTCATCGGAATCCACAGCCGCATCGGCCTGAGCCTGAATGTGAATTTCCATGTGCCCGTGGACACTTACGACGAGACATGGGACAGGCTTGTCAAGTCGGAGGTGTGGGGGGGCACGGGCGGGTTCTTCGACCTTTTCCGATCCGGTCAAGCTGGATATTTAGGAGTGCAAGTGGCCCAAACCTCGAGCGGCCTGGAGATCGCCGAGGTGGTGGCCGACTCGCCCGCGGCCAAGGCCGGCCTGAAGCCCAAGGACATGCTCCTCAAGATCGATGGCAAGGCCCTGTCCTCGCCGGACGAGTTGCCGCGACTGCTCTCCCGCAAGAAGCCGGGTGACGAGATCAAGCTGGAATACAGCCGGGAAGGCAAGTCGAAGGAAATCACCGTGAAGCTGGCCAAAAGGCCGAGTTGATCCGGCAAGGGTCACGCCGCCAACGAATCCGTGAGGGAGACCGATCCGATGAAAGGCATCCGCGCTCGCGTTCTCTGGGCCGTGTTGGTCGTGCCTTGGATGGCTTGTCCCGCCCTGGCGGAGGATACCAAGGCGGCCGACAGGACCGTCTCACTCAAAAACAGCACCCGGTACCTTTCAGCCTTCCAGAAGGTGGTTTCCGACGCCGCCAAGGCCACCGTTTCGGTGATGTGCGAAGGCAAGGTGGTCTGCCTGGGTACCGTGGTGAAACCCGACGGACACATCCTGACCAAGGCGAGCGAAGTCCGCCACGACAAGGTGGTTTGCAAGCTGGCCGACGGCCGTTCATTTCCGGCAACGGTCGTTGGAATCGATGAGAAAAACGACTTGGCGATGATGAAGATCGACGCCAAGGGACTCGCGTGCGTGACCTGGGCGGACAGCAAGGTCGCCGAAGTGGGAAACTGGGTATGCGTGGCGGGCGCTGGCGAGATCCCGGCCGCCGCCGGAGTGGTGAGCGTGGCCACCCGCGAAGACAAGCTCAGGGAGCGGAACGCCCCCACCTCCAGCGGGTTCATGGGCGTGACTTTGGGAGAGGGCGACCCGGGCCCCAAGGTCGAGGATGTCAAGGAGGATTCCGCCGCCGCCAAGGCCGGCCTCAAGGCCGGTGACATCATCCTCGAGGTGCGTGGCGGCAAGGTCGCCAAGGCCGAGGAGATGATCCGGTCCCTGTCGCGCACCCGGCCCGGGGATATCGTCAAGCTGAAATATCTCCGTGATGGCAAGGAAACGGTT